>CAZHSJ010000001.1:0-41309 GCA_964535225.1 Uncultured Candidatus Berkiella sp.
AGCCCAAATAGGAAACATGCATAAGGAGCTTTGCACCGATACAAAACTTCGTAACCCACTATCACCATACTCTAATTCCTGACAAGCCAAACCGTAGGCAATATTGCTTACCCCAGCTCCCCCAACCGACGTGGGCAGCGTCATGCCAAGCAAACCTAATTTCGCCACTTTTGGAATTAACTCTTTGCGAAAAAGTCCCTTTTCATAATCATGTGCAATAGTCGGCATCACTTCATTTTTTACAAATTCGCGCACCGAATCTCGAATAAGTTTTTCTTCAACAGACAAAGCATTATCTAGTAACAGAAAATCTTCCATATGTGTTCCTATAATTTTTCAGATGCTAACACGGCATCGGTAATTTGCTTTACGCTTGGCAAAATAAATTCCCATGCTTTACCAAGGGGAATGAATGAATCATGCGCAGTTATTCTGTTTATTTTTGGGAAATGAAGATTTTTCTCAACAATAAGCGATATAATCTGTTCGCTAAGGCTTGCTGTTTTTCGGCATTCATCTACAATAAACACCTGTTCACACGCTTGGATTTCTTTGAGCAAATCTGCTCCATTGATAGGCGCTAACCAGCGTAAATCAATTAGTTTAACGTCGATGCCATGTTGTTCTTTCAAGATGAACGCTGCTTGTCTTGATAAAGCCATGCCATTACCATAGCTAATAATCACCTTATTACTATTGCTATTTCCTTCAAGCCCTAATTCTCCAAACGCGATAGCTTGCTCTGGTTCGGGAAAAGCCATGAGCGCTAAATTATCATTTTCTTGCAACAGATCCTTTGCCATATAAAGCGCAATAGGTTCGAGAAAAACAACCACACGTTTTGAGTATTGTGCCAAAGACACACTTGCGCGCAATAATCTAACCGCATCATTGGCATTTGAAGGACAAACAATCACAATGCCAGGGATCTCGCGTAAAAAAGCAAAAGCATTATCATTATGAAAATGCCCCCCAAAACCCTTTTGGTATCCAAAAGAAGGAATACGTATTACCATGGGATTGGTGTACTGCCCTTTAGAGAAAAAGGATAAGGTAGAGGCTTCGCCCCGAATTTGATCAATCGCATTATGGGTATAGGCCAAAAATTGGATTTCGGGGATGGGAATAAAACCGTTGTGAGCAAACCCTATCGCTGTGCCTAAAATAGTTTGTTCATCGATAAGGGTATCGAAAACACGTGAAGGGCCAAATTTTGTTTGCAGATCGGCCGTCACGCGATAAACACCCCCTTTTTTACCCACATCTTCTCCAAAAATAACGGTATTAGGGTATTGTGCTAAAATTTCCGCCAAGGCAAGATTAAGGCTCTGCGCCATATTTTTTTTCAATTCGGTGTTATTTTTTTGTACAATCCGATTTGCTGATTTAACACTTGATACAGCAGGAGGAATAATTGTAGAAATGACTTCATCTGCGCTGGATAACTTTGGCGCAGCCAAGGCTCGTATGGATGCTTTATTAACTTTCTCTCTTACCTGTTCATATAATTTAATAATATCTTCAGTGTTTAACCAATTCTCTTGGACAATGGTGCGCGCTGAATGTAGTAAGGGATCATCTAATTCTGTCTTTTCAATCTCTTCTATTTTTCGGTATTGTATTTCAATATCGGAACCTGCATGGCCCAGCAATCTTACCGTTTTAACATGCAAAAAAACAGGCTCGCTTTTTGCGCGCGCAAAATGCTCTGCCATTTTGGCTGCCTTGTAAACGTCGGCTAAATTGCAACCATCGCAGGAAATATAGTGTAAACCTTCTCTTTGTGAAAAAGTTCGCTCTATCCAAGACGTTGGTGTTTTTACGGAGATCCCAAAACCATTATCTTCACAAACCCACACTAAGGGTAACTTTCTTCTTGCATAAAAAACCCATTGACTTGCATTAAAGGCGCCTTGCGCTGTGGAATGATTTACCGAGCCATCACCAAAGCTACATAACACCACGCTATCTTGTTTTAGTTTTGCAAATGCATTGTCTTTGAGTGTTTTTGCCGTGGTGATAGAAATAGCGGTACCTAAGGCTTTAGGTAAGTGCGATGCGATAGTACTGGTTTGTGGTGGAATAAGTAAAGGCACACTACCAAAAACTTTATGTCGCCCACCGCTGATGGGATCTTCGCTTGAGGCAACTAAAGACAATATTTGATCATAGATAATATCGATATGGGGATCTTTTTTAGCGCGCTGGGCAACAAAGGCGCCACTCCTATAATGCAAAAAGGCGATATCATCTTTCCTAAAGGCTTGAGCAATGGCCGCATTTCCTTCATGACCACTGCTGCCGATAGTGTAATAACCTTTATTTTGCTCTTTTAAAATGCGAGCCATTAAATCCACATGACGGCTGATGAGTTGTGAATCAAATAGCGCTAAAAATGCTTCTTTGGTTAAATTGGCCTCTTGGGGGGTAGTTGTACTTTTGGCGATAGGGAAATCATGATGTCGCACATGGGATACAAAATTGTGATCGACGATTGATGCCCTATCTAACATAACTTATTCCATTAAGTTGTAAGATTTTAACCCCCTCACCCGACACTTTGTGTCGACCTCTCCCCCTTAGGGGAGAGGTGAAAAGAGTATAAAGAAAGATCAAAAAATCAATCTTTTACCGTTGATTTTTTGATCTCCGCCTTCATTGCCGCAATGGTTTTTTGATAATCCGGTGTTTGAAAAATGGCGCTGCCTGCCACAAAGGTATCCGCACCTGCTTTTGCAATTTCACCAATATTCTCAATCTTTACGCCGCCATCAATTTCTAAACGTAT
Organism: Uncultured Candidatus Berkiella sp.; assembly: GCA_964535225.1. GTDB lineage: Bacteria > Pseudomonadota > Gammaproteobacteria > Berkiellales > Berkiellaceae > Berkiella. The sequence goes on from CAZHSJ010000001.1 coordinate 2,789, forward strand.
GGGTTTGCCGCTCTCATCAATGATTTTTCGCGCACGGCGCAGTTTATCAAGGGCACTGGAAATAAATTGTTGGCCGCCAAATCCTGGATTCACTGACATAATTAAAATCATGTCGATTTTATCCATCACATGTTCCAATACGCTTAGCGGTGTGGCTGGATTAAACACCAATCCTGCTTTACACCCATTTTCTTTAATCAGTTGCAAGCTTCTATCGATATGTTCACTTGCTTCAGGATGAAAGGTAATGTAGGTAGCTCCTGCTTTAGCAAACATGGGAATAATCGCATCAACGGGTTTAACCATTAAATGCACATCAATGGGTGCCAAAATACCATGCTTGCGCAAGGCCTCGCAGACTAAGGGGCCAATCGTTAAATTAGGCACATAATGATTATCCATTACATCAAAATGGATAATATCAGCGCCTGCTTTTAGTACGGCGTTTACTTCTTCACCTAAGCGTGCAAAGTCAGCGGATAAAATGGAGGGGGCGATAGCAGCGGGTTGCATCATATTTATTAAGTCTGTTGTTGGTTGATAAAGCGCTATTATGCCATTTTCTACTTCTCAAACCACACTCCAAAACTGGCCATGGCCAGATTAACGCCGCTGTTGGGTCGTTTAATTGAACAATTTGAATAATGATAGGCTCGCAGCGCAACATCATATTGATGTTGCTTTCCAAATCGAAAGCCAAGGCCTGCTTTGTCTTCAAATTGGAAATGTAGCGATAAAATACGACCCTGAATTTCTGTTTCAGACAGCCATGAAAGCCCAACTCCTAACTCAGCATAAGGAAGAATATGGCTTCCTGTAAAAGCTTGTTGCCGCTGCCAACGAAACATCGGGCCGGAGGTGAATGCATTAAGGTTGGTTGCCCTGCCTGGACCAAGATGCGGACGATCGGGGCTATTCCATATAGCGAAGCTACTTTCCCAAACCGCATTCAGGCCCCACAATTCTTGTTTACGCCAAATGGGGCCAAAATCCCATGAAAGTGCTAAACGATAAGGTTGAATGTCTTGTATGCCTTGGCCGCTGCCAAAAGCAACGCCAATATCGGCGCTCGCTACTTTACTAAATAGAAAGGCGAGTAAAATTACGGTAGTTCGAATTATAACTAAAAACACCTTGTTCTCGTCCTTAAGACCCAAAGGGGTTTCTTTCAGTCTAACTTGTATGCTGAAGAATTCCACCTTTTCTACAAATCTTTGCTAAGATAGACCACCTCATCGTCCTTCGTATTTTTTAAAAAATGGATATGACAAGCAAATCAACTTATGTTAATATTCCAGCCTTTCTCGATTAACTAGATTATTAACATCGGCTGTACATAGATGTAAAGGGAGACTGACATGCCAAGAGCAAGAAGAAATGACAAACGGGAGCGCTTAATTGAGGCCGCTGATAAATTAATTTACGAGCAAACATTTCATACCACCACACTCGCCGACATCGCGAAATTAGCCGATGTTCCCCTTGGAAATGTTTATTATTATTTCAAAACCAAAGAAGCCATTATGGACGCTGTTTTACACAGACGCATGACTGAATGGCGAAATCTCTTCCAACAATGGGAACAAATCCCCGATATTAAACAACGTTTAACTGCATTGTTGCACCATAATAACGCTCAATCAGAAACCTTAGCTCGTTTTGGTTGCGTTATTGGTAGCCTTTGCCAAGAACTTGGTAAGCAAGGCGGTGTCCTGGCAACAGCCGCTTCTAAGCTGATGGCAGACATCCTCAAATGGGTTGAATCACAATTCCGTGAAATGGGCAAAGGTGAGCGCTCAACTCAATTAGCAACTTACTACTTAGCTGCCATTCAAGGGATGAACCTTTTGACTCTAACTTTCAAAGAGCCACAGTATATGGAACGCCAAAGTGAATCTTTGCAAGAATGGTTAGCGACCATTTAAAACTCCACTTGAGATCTCATCGATTTTAAGTAACTCCACCCCAGTACCGATTTTGTTGGCATTGGGGTGGCTGGCCACCGGCATGTATAAATTCAAATATCCATACTATATTGTAAGTTGAAGGAAACTTTGCACCCATTAGCGAGGCCTTTCAATTTGTGTTATGTAAATAGCAAAAATATCATGTCTACAGGGAACCACCTATGAAAACGCAAGCGCACACTTTTGACATTATTGCCTTAGGGCAATCTTTTGTAGACTTGTTTGGCGAACAACAGGGCGCCAGCTTAAAAGACATGATGAGCTTTAAAAAGCACGTGGGGGGAATGAGTGCTTTTGCTTGTGGTTTTGCAAGACTTGGACTAAAAACCGCGCTTATTTCATCGGTAGGTCAAGATGATTTTGGGCAATTTATCCTAGAAAGCATGGCACACGAAAATGTTGATGTTAGCCAAGTGCAAGTTGATGCACGAAAACAAACGGCGTTAATGTTACGCGCTATGTTAAATCGTTTCTCATTTCCCACACTCACCCATAAAAATAATTGCGCTGATGTATTAGAAGAAGAAGCTGATCTGTGCTCCTCTTTTATAGGTAAATCACAAGCACTATTTATTACCAGTTCAAACTTTAATAGTAAGAACGCACAACGCATCATTAAGGAAGCCATTAGCGTTGCTAATCAGAAACAAACCAAAGTGATCCTTGCTCTTGATTACGTTGATGATAATAATCAAAACATCTTACTTAAAACCTTACCTTTTTGCTCATTGGTCATAGGAAATGAATCAGATTTTGCTTATTTATCTGGTGAAAAAGATCCCTTTCATTCATTGTCATCACTACGCGCATTAACGAATGCTATTTTTGTGATGAAAAATAGTCAGGGATGCTTTGTCTTTTCACAAATCCCCCATGATCTAACTACGGCTCCCCATCATGCTGGGTTCCTGACAGATAAACTCATTCCCTTCACTTCTAAAGAGTCATTTATAACTGGCTTTATCTTTGGGTGGTTAAACGGATTTTCATCGGAAAAAAGTTGCGAATATGCGATGGCAAGTTTAGCCTTGACCCAATCTCGAGAAGAACATAGTGATAGCTTTCCCAATATGGATGCATTAAAAATATTTTTATCTTCCCAATCACAAGTAGTGCAAACCATCCGTACCCCCTTATTTGATCATCTGCATTATGCGCAAACACGCGCTAAACCCCATGAACATCTTTTTACCTTTAGCTTTGGCCACCCACAAGTTTGGTCAAAACTTGCAGAAAGTGCCAATGTGGATGAAAATACCCTTACCAAAGCTAAAATGCTGATTGCTAGTGGCATTCAGCAGGCTGCCATGAAAAATCCTCATATTAGCCTTATGACACAGGCCGATCCCCAAGAAGAAATTATAGATTCGCTCCCCTCACCCCATGTCTTAATGCGAAGCTTGGATGCGCCAGGTGTTATCCCCTTACAGATCCAAGGTGATGCAGATATTACGCATACCTTACTCACTTGGCCAAAGCATCATGCTGCCAAAGTAACGTTGGCTTATCATCCTGATGATAGATATGCGCTTCGCCAGCAACAAGAAGCAACGCTAAATCATTTATATTTGGCAACCAGAAGAACGGGACATGAATTAATTGTTGAGATCTCACCGCCCACCAACAGCCTAATTACCGCAAGCACGATAAGCCATATCATGCAACGCATCTATGAAATTGGGATCTATCCTGATTGGTGGCAAATATCCCCCCCAAGAGATCTGAGAGCTTTTGAAAATATTTCGCGCGTTATCAGCGAAAATGATCGCTTCTGTCATGGTGTGTTGATGATGGCTCAGCATGCTACCTTTGAACAATTGCCGATCATCTTTAACGCTTGTGCAAAACAGCCCTATAGTAAAGGTTTTATTGTCGATAAGAGTTTATTCCATGTTGCACTTAACCAATGGTTAGCACAAAGCTTAAGTAATCAAGTGTTTGTTGAAACGGTTTGTCGCAATTTTGAAAAAGCAATTAGCATTTGGGAACAAACAAAGTCGCTTGCCATTGAGAAGGAAGAAGCCGCTAAAGCGATTTAAGGTGATTTAAGAGAAAGCGTTCTTTACCGCGGAAAGTATTTTGTCAAAGGACGACAGATCCTAAGTTCCTTACCGCGGGAAGTACAATTTCCGGAAACACTACGGATCCTATGTTCCTTACCGCGGGAAGTATACTGGGAACAATTTTTTTAGCCCCAGGAGTGTACATATTAGTACACGACTGGGGTAAAAATAGGAAGCACATATTTAGCAGCGAAAAAGGCGAAGCTGCTAATGCCAGGCGCGGTGCTTGCAAACAAGATCATACGCCGCCTGTATCCTCTGCGCCTTCTCTGTGGCCACTTTAATCATTTCATTGGGTAGGCCTTTGGCGAGCAGTTTATCGGGGTGATGTTGGCTCATAAGCTTTCGGTAGGCTTTTTTTACTTGGGCGTGGGTTGCGTTATCTTGAACACCGAGCAATGAAAAAGCTTGGGCTAATTCATCCTGCGGGTGTTTGGTAACGGCATGCTCTTGTTGTTCATAAGAATAGGTGCGCTGGGTATAGCGTTGTGCTTCCATTTGCAAAACAACAGATTGTGGCACTTTTAATCTATCACATAGAATCATCAGCACTTGGTGTTTTAATCTATTGGGTTGACCATCGACAAGGGCAGCTTGAATTTGGATCTCGACAAATAGCTGCACCAATTGTGGCTGACGTCCACAATACTTAACAAAGTGATCTAACGCTGTGTTGAAGTTAAATTGCGGCGATTTTCCTTGGTTAAAAAACTCGATAGCATTCAACTTCTGCTCAGGGTTTAGCTGTAGGTGCGCCATGGCTTCTCTGGCAACTTGAATTTCCCTTTCACTGATTCGCCCATCTAATTTGGCAATATATCCCATCATGGTGAAGGTTGTTTTAAAAAAAACTTTTTTGGACAATTCCACATCAGGCAATTTTTCAGCCTGCATGTTTAAACTAAGCCCCCTATCGAAAAAATGTCCAATTAACATGCCAACAGCAAAGCCAAGGGGCCCATAAATAAGGTAACCAAAGATAGCACCAAAAATTTTGCCATAAAAGTTCATAAGGCTAGTGATTCAACTTATTCAAAAGCGGCATCGATTTTTCTAATGTATGTAATCGTTCAATGGTACCAACATCCGTCCATTCACCATTAAAGTGCTCACCATATAATTCACCCGCTGCACTTGCTTTATCAAGATAGGGTGCTAAGCGAAAGGCGGTTCCCCGAATTGCGTCTTTAAATAGCAAGGGACTTAACACTGAAATACCTGAATAGGTATAGGTTGGCAAGTTTGTGCTTCGAATTAATCGATTGTTTTCAATAAGCGCAAAATCCCCTTTTTCGTTATGTAAAGGATTTTTCACTAATACTAAATAGGCTAATCCTTTAGCTTTATGCTTTAAGGTGTCAAAAGAATAATCTGTCCAAATATCACCGTTAACAATGACAAACGGTTTATCTTCGAGTAAAGGAAGTGCCTGACAGATCCCACCACCTACTTCGAGTTCAGTCGTTTCTACTGAATAGGTAATATCAACGCCAAACGCATGCCCATTGCCAAGATAGTTTTGAATTTTTTTACCTAAGTGTCTCACGTTAATGATAATTTCTTTAAACCCAGCTTGTGATAAATTTTCAAGGTGATAAACAATAAGTGGTTTATTGCATACTTTGACAAGCGGTTTTGGACAGGTGTCGGTGAGAGGTCGTAAGCGCTTTCCTTCGCCTGCCGCTAAAATCATTGCTTTCATTATGCCACCTTTACTTCTGGCGCTAGCACATTTTGTTCTTTAAGTACGGTTGTCATTAAGGGGTGTATTTTGTGCTGCAAATAGTCGTGAAATGCAGAAAAATTTTCATATTTATGTGTTACTTCTAGCAGATATTGCATTATCCTTGGCATATGCTGTAAGTAATGTGATTTATTATCTCGTAATTTTAATCGAGAGAAGATCCCAAGCACCTTAAGATGTCTTTGTAATCCAACCCAATCGAACCATTGAATAAACTCCGTTAAAGAAACACCCACCAAGGTTTGATGCGCTTTGAGTCTTTCATAAAATATGCTTATCCAACGTTCTACGTCAGCCTGTGGCCAAGTGATGTAACAATCTTTTAAAAGAGAAACCATGTCATATGTAATAGGGCCAACCATGGCATCTTGGAAATCGATGATCCCTAATGCATCATCTGGCAGCACCATTAAATTACGTGAATGAAAATCACGATGTACCGTCACTTGGGGTTGCTGGCAAAAAACAGCTAATAATTGTTTGCATACTTGTTGCCAAACGGTACTTTCTTCTTCTGAAAAAGGGGCCCCTAATAACCTTGAAACAAACCATTCCTGAAAATGCGAAAGTTCTGTATAGGCATATTCTTTATTGTAGGGGGGAAGGTGACAACTAAGAGGATTGGTACTTTGCATTAAGATAATGGCTGACATGGCCCTTATATAAAAGGCGTCGACATTTTCCTTGGTTAACTTATCTAACAATAGCGTGTCGCCAAAATCGGATAAGAGCACAAACCCTTTTTCTTTTTCCCAGGCAAAAATTTCAGGGACACACAAGCCATCGTTGTGCCATGCTTTGGCAATGCTCACAAACTCATGCGTGCACTCTTTGTGTGGCGGGGCGAGCATCGCGATGTAGGCGTTCATGCCCCACCTAACCCTGTAGTAAGTTCTAAAACTAGCATCCCCTGGCAAGGGTGTAAATTGATATTCGTGCGAACCAAAATGTTCCTTAAGCCATTGCTTGAGTTCCAATTCGCTGTTTTGCATCACAATTCCCCGCCTGATGGTATACTCGGTAGGTATAAGCATTCTCATTTTGACTATAAGACAGCCAAGCTTAAAATGGCTTGTCCCATTTAATAATAGACATAATAAAGTTGATAACCATAAAAAAGCTAGTTTTTTTACTTGCTACGCTTGGAATACTTCCTTTGGCTGCGGCAAGTCGCCTACCCCCTGATCCGCAAAGCGATTGGGTAGATGAGCCTGCATCGCAAAGCCTGTGTCAAGGGCATTATGCGCCATTTGTACAAAATCCATCAATGCTCAGTAAAGAAGATTGGCAGCTCCCCATTGTCCTTTCTGCCAATGAAACTGAATTTACCTTAAAGGGGCAATCTCATTTGCGCGGCAATGTTACCTTTATGCAGGGAGAGCGTTATCTGCATACGGACGATATTATTGTTGTACGCGATGAAGCAACCCAAGAATGGAATCAAATTATTGCCAAAGGAAATATTCAGTTTGCCGCCCCAGGCATGATGGTGTGGGGAAATCATGCAAAGTATATTCATTCACCGCAACACTTTTATTTTGACGACGCATTTTACCGCTGGTATCCACGCCACGCACGAGGGTATGCCAAAAGTATCGAAGTGGATGACAATGGTAACTTGCATCTTATCGATGCGAATTACACTACCTGCGCCCCCAATAAGAACACCTGGCTGCTTTATGCCAAAAATCTTTCTCTTTACCCAAAAGACGGTCGCGCCACAGCCAAACATATTCGATTAGATATGAAAGACGTTCCTCTTTTTTATTTTCCCTATTTTAATTATCCCATTGATAACAAGCGACACACGGGTTTTCTTTTTCCAAGTTATGGCTCTACCAGCAATTCTGGTTATGAACTCAGTGTTCCTTACTATTGGAATATAGCCCCTAATTATGATTTTACCTTTGCGGCTAAGTTATTATCCGAGCGTGGCCTTGAAGGCCAATCTAAGTTCCGTTATTTGTGGCCGCATTCTGAAGGTACAATCCAATGGCATTTTTTACCTGATGATGGCAAATATGGCCTTTTTCAAAGACAAAACCGTTTATCTCCGCCTACAGGGCTAGGCTACCAAGATCCCCGTATTATTGCGCTTGAAGGTAATAACAATCGCGCGGCTTTTAACTTAAGACATGTTTCACAATGGGATAGGCGCTGGCAATTTAATGCCATTTTTGATCATGTCAGCGATGATAATTATTTTGTTGATTTGGGTAATGATATTAACACCGCTAGTATCATTCATTTACCCCAACAAGCAAGTCTTACTTATTATGGTGATTATTGGTCCCATTTATTTAATGTAGAAGAATATCAAGTACTTCAACCGCTCTCAAAACCCATTAATGAAGAAATTTATAAACGCCAACCACAGTGGGTATTTCAAGGGGAATATCCACAAGTATATGGGTTTACCTTAAGCGTTAATGGTGAAGCTGTTAATTTTAACCACCGGCCTGAATTATTAACCCAATTACCTGTTACGATTGGTCAACGGTATCATTTGCGCCCTAGCATCCGCTTGCCGTGGGAAGAACAATGGTTTTATATCACGCCTCGCATGCAGCTGGATTGGCTGCAATATTCTTTAAGATTATCCCAATTTGCGCTAGATGAAAATTTACCTTCTAAACCCAATCGTACTATCCCGATGTATGATATTGATTCAGGCTTGTTCTTTGAGCGCAATATTGATTGGCGATTTTTCTCTGGCATACAAACGTTAGAACCGCGCATTTACTACTTATATGTACCTTATCGCGATCAACACTTTTACCCTGACTTTGATAGCGGTGTCATGAACTTTAGCTATGCCCAACTCTTTCGGGACAACCGATTCAGTGGTCGCGATCGCGTCGGAGATGCTAACCAAATTAGCGTAAGCTTTATGTCGCGCTTTTTACCCCGGCATGGTGGCGGAGAAATTTTACGCGCCAGCATCGGGCAAATTTTTTATTTTCGTGACAGAAGAGTGTCATTGTGTGAAACCTTAACACAAGAAAATGCCTGCTTTTTATTTGAAGACGTTAATGCAACTTCTAAACATTCTAAGTTAATTGCGCAAGCAGAAGTACATGCGACACAAACCTTAACTGGTGGCCTGTTTTGGGAATGGGATAGCGTGCAGCAAGTCGCAGAGCAGGCGGCGTTCTCGTTGCAATATAGGCCTTCCTCACACAAAGTGTTTAATATCAATTATTATTGGTTAGCCCATGACTTGGCTCAAACTGACTTTAACACGGGTGAAATCGGTAGCTTAAATCAAGGCGATGCCTCTGTGTTATGGCCCTTAAGTACGCATTGGGATCTTTTGTCACTGTGGCGCTATGATTTTGAGAAAAAGCAAACGGTAGAAATTATCGGCGGCTTAGAATATAACGGTTGCTGCGTTGCTGTGCAATTTGTAGGGTCTCGCTACCGCGTTTCTAATAATTTCTTTTATCCAGATGCCTATGCGAATGGCTTTTTTGCCCAATTGGTATTTAAAGGGTTAAGCGCAATTGGTATGAATAACCCCGATGGCCGATTAAAACAAAAAATCCCGGGTTATACCCCCCTTGCCTCACGCCAACAATGGCTGACAAATCCGGATAAAAATTATTTCCCGCCAAGCGAGATCCCGCTGTATTAGTGGTATAATTTGTTCAATTAAACCATAAAAAGAATGTTAAATAACTTTATACTCAGATAGGCCCCTTATGCAAAAGCTCAAAACCCTCACTTGTTGCCTGTTACTTGGACTAAGCCCGGCTTTATTGGCTAAAGCACAACCCATCGATGGTATTGCAGCCCTTGTGAATGACGCCATCATCACTAAAAGCGAGCTTGCTGATCAAGTTAAATTAGTCAAAATGCAACTACAAGAAAGTGGTGCCAAATTACCTGATGACAAAGCCATACAAAAACAAGTCTTAGAGCACCTCATTACCACGCAAGCACAAATTCAAATGGCAAAAAGAACTGGCATTCAAGTTGACGACAATATGCTGGACAATGCGATTGAAAAAATTGCCAGAGAGAATAATGTCACGGTTACCCACATGCGGGAAATGCTGAGCGCCCAAGGTATGGATTTTAATACTTACCGTAATAATATTCGTCAACAAATTATGATTTCCCAACTTCAACAGCGCGATATTTTTCCTGAAATACAAGTAAGCGAACAAGAAGTGAATCAATTTTTACAATCCCCCAATGGATTAGGGGGAATGTCTACGGAATATCATCTTGGACATATATTAGTTCCTTTATCTGATTCTCCCAGCCCTGAAGAATTGGATAAAGCCTCCGCAACGGCTCAAGCTATTATTGATAAATTGCGCCATGGGGCCGATTTTACCCAAGTAGCCATGACTGATGCGATTGGTGAACACGCCTTGAATGGTGGTGATTTAGGCTGGCGTAAATTACCCGAATTACCAACACTCTTTGAAAAAGTGGTTTTGGCGATGAAAGTGAATGATATTCCTGATGCCATTCGAAGCAGCAGTGGTTTTCATATCATTAAGTTGCTCGATAAACGCTCAACTTCTGCCGCTGTGCCGGTGGCCAAAACCAATGTCAGGCATATTTTAATTAAAACCAATTCAGGCATGTCTGATAGTGACGCCAAGGCTAAATTAACTGAATTAAGAAACAAAATTGAAAAAGGTGAGGATTTTGCTCAATTAGCTAAAACACACTCTTCTGATTTAGCCTCTGCAAATAAAGGCGGCTCCTTGGGGTGGGTTTCTACTGATGTTTTAGTGCCTGAATTTAGCGCCGTTATGGAAAAGCTCCCCGTAAGTGAAATCAGTGAACCTTTTAAAACTTCTTTTGGTTGGCACATTATGCAAGTGATCGATCGTAAAACCCTTTCCAACGATGAAGTTGCTTTAAGACAAAAAGCTAAAGACATGATTTCACAGCGCAAGTTTGAAGAAAAGCTTCAAACCTGGGCCCGACAATTACGTGATGAGGCCTATGTTAAAGTAATGGATGAAACTTAATGACTTCTCGAATTGCCTTAACCCTAGGCGAGCCTGCCGGCATAGGGCCTGATATTTGCCTTAAGCTTGCAGCACAGCCCCTTGACTGCGAAGTGGTTGTGATTGGATCTGCAGCACTATTACAAGAACGCGCTCGTTTGTTATCTATTAACATCGAGCTCTATGAATTTGATCCTTTGCAAGCGGTAAAACCTAATGGGGATCATCGTTTAGCGGTGGTGGATGTCCCACTTGCGGCACCTTGTGTACCAGGTGAACTCAATATTGCTAATAGTAAATATGTGTTAAATACCTTAAACAAAGCACACGAGCTTTGTGTTACCCAAAAAGTTAACGCGATGGTAACCGCCCCCATCCACAAAGGCATTATTCAATCTAGTGGTATTATTTTTAGCGGACACACAGAATACCTTGCTGATCTGGCTGGGGTAAGTGATGTACTGATGACTTTTTATACCCCCGAATTAATTGTGGGGATGGCAACAACCCATTGCCCCCTTGATAGGGTAAGCACCGTATTAACCAAAACGCGCTTAGAAAACGCAATAAAGATTTTACATCAGGGCCTTGTTAACACTTTTCATATTCATCATCCTAAAATTACCGTCCTAGGATTAAATCCGCACGCTGGAGAAGGTGGACAAATCGGTACGCAAGAACAAACCATGATGATCCCTTTAATTAAATCCCTTCAAGCACAGGGATTGAACCTACATGGCCCCGTTGCCGGCGACACCGCCTTCACGCAAGAAAATAGAAAAAAATCCGATGCGCTTTTAGCGATTTATCATGATCAAGGCATTGCGCCCATTAAAGCGCTTTATTTTGGTCATATTGTCAACATGACATTAGGTTTACCCTATTTGCGCACCTCGGTTGATCATGGTACAGCGCTTGAACTGGCAGGAAGTGGTAAAGCCTTAGAAAATAGTTTGGTTAATGCGCTTAAAGTAGCTGTTCACTGCAACACCTATCAACCTCGCACGCAAGTTGAGCCTGCATGAGGGACAAACATGTGCCCAAAAAGCGGTTTGGGCAAAACTTCTTAATTGATCACAATGTGATTGCAAAAATAGTGTCTGCTTTGCATCCCACACCTTCCGAATTAATAGTTGAAATAGGTGCAGGCCTTGGCGCACTGACCCAGGAAATTCTTCATCTTATTCCTCACTTGCACGTTATTGAAATTGATCGGGATTTGGGTGCCAAGTTGACGCGCACCTTTTCTCCTTCGCAATTAACCGTGCACCAACAAGACGCTTTGGAATTTGATTTTAATACGCTCGCACAAACCCAATCCCTACGTGTGTTTGGGAATTTACCTTATAATATTTCCACCCCGCTTTTGTTTCATTTACTTACCTTTGCTCACCATATAACGGACATGCTCTTTATGCTGCAAAAAGAGGTGGTGATGCGCATGGCTGCCTTGCCCAATAGCAAAGACTATGGCCGTTTAAGTGTAATGATTCAATATTACTGTGAGGTTCAAACCTTATTTGATGTACATCCGAAGTCTTTCTCTCCTCCCCCTAAAGTCATGTCGAGTATTGTTAAACTAACCCCCTATACAGCTAACCGTCCTTTTGCTTTTGCACACAATGAAAAGATGTTTGCAACTATCGTCAGGGCTGCCTTTTCGCAAAGAAGAAAAACCTTAAGAAATGCACTAAATGGTTATGTCAACGAAGCACAGTTCGAACAACTTGGTATTTCCATGATGCGCCGAGCGGAAACATTGAGCGTGTCAGAATTTATAGCGCTAAGTAATGCCTGTGCTACGGAATTTGCAAAAAGCCCCGATGCCCCGTATTCTGGGGAAATGTGAAAAAAAGAGGGCAAGCTATGCCGATTGATAATCACATCAAGGTAAGCGCACAAACCCAATATTTACGTGAACATTCTGATCCTAGCCAACAGCGTTATGCTTTTAGTTATACCATCACGATTAGTAATCACGGCACCAAAGCAGCCAGATTACTCACTAGACATTGGATCATCACGGATGGTGACGGCCATACCCAAGAAGTTCATGGTGAAGGCGTTGTGGGTGAGCAACCTTTAATTATGCCCGGCCAAAACTATCGTTATACCAGTGGCGCCATTCTCACCACCCCGGTTGGCACGATGCATGGCACCTATACCATGGTAAACAATCAAGGTAATTATTTTGATGCAATTATCTCCCCGTTTGCCCTTGCCCTGCCGGAGTTAGTCAATTAATAATGCCTACTTACGCTATTGGTGATGTACAAGGCTGTTTACCGCCCCTTCTGCAACTGCTTGATAAGATCAATTACGAACCCACTCGCGATCACTTATGGTTTACCGGCGATTTAGTGAATCGTGGCTACCATTCTTTAGCAACGCTGCGGTTTATTAAATCCTTACCTCATACGGTTATCGTGCTTGGCAATCATGATCTCGCTTTACTGGCAATTAATCATGGCAGTGTGAATAAACATCCAAAAGATACCTTTGATGAAATCTTAACTGCCCCAGATAAGGATGAATTACTTAACTGGCTCAAGCAACAAGTATTTTTACATCACGATCCGATGTTAGGTTACGCTCTTAGCCATGCCGGCATTTATCCCTTATGGGACTTTGCCTTAGCACAAGACTTGGCTAAAGAACTGCAAGACTGCCTGCAAGGATCTCTGTGTGATGAATATTTGTCCCATTTATTTGGGAATGAACCTTCAATCTGGGACGATGATCTCAAGGGCTGGGAAAGAAAGCGCTTTATTACCAATGCCTTTACCCGAATGCGCTTTTGTAAGCAAAGTGGCGAGCTTGATCTGAAAGCTAAGGGAAATCCGGTGCTTCACCCTGAATTAATTCCTTGGTATGCCTTCCCTACGCGCAAAGCCTGCAAGGATCGTCTTATATTTGGTCACTGGGCAGCGCTCAATGCACAAAACGTTTCAGAGGATATTATTCCTCTAGATTCAGGATGTGTTTGGGGCAACTGCTTAACCGCTTTTTGTTTAGAAACTAAACAAAAAGTAACCGTGGATTGCAAGGATTACATCGATCAGCCCCTTTTACTTGGAGGCGATCCACGGTAAAGTACGCGCAGCGCAAAAAAAGCAATGAATTAGACTAACCACAACGCTAGGATGGAAAGGGATGAAGTGGCCACTGCGCCTCTTTATACGTTCAGGAACTAACTGATTGTTCTTGATCTCCAACCTCAAAGAAACAATGGAGAAAACGGCATGTTTCGATTGCCGAAAGTAGCAGGTTTGCTCGCAACTATCCTCGGGCTTTTTGCCACCAATGCCTTTGCTGATTATGCCTTAAATATGACGAAAGGCGTTTCAACAACCAGCAGTAACATTCACCAGTTGCATATGATCATCCTTTGGGTCTGTGTTGCTATTGGCGTCCTTGTTTATGGTTTGATGATTTATGCCATTATTCGCCACCGAAAAGCGGCAGGCTATCAAGCCGCTGCCTTTCATGAAAGCACCACCGTGGAAATTATTTGGACCATTATTCCTTTTATTATCCTCATTGTGATGGCAGTTCCTGCAACTAAAACGTTAATTGAAATGCATGACACAAGAGAAGCCGATGTAACCATTAAAATAACGGGCTATCGATGGTATTGGCACTATGATTACGTCGATGAAAATATCAACTTCTTTAGTTACTTATCGACAAATGAAGATGAAGTAAACAACCTCGCCCCTAAAAATGAACACTATTTATTAGAAGTAGACAGGCCTGTTGTGATCCCCGTTGGTAAAAAAGTCCGTTTTCTTGTTACTGCGAAGGATGTTATTCATTCATGGTGGGTACCCGCCTTAGGCGTGAAAAAAGATGGTATTCCCGGTTTTATCAACGAAACATGGACTTTTGTAGATGCAGACAAACCCGGTGTTTATCGCGGCCAGTGCGCAGAATTATGTGGTGTTAAGCATGGTTATATGCCGATCGTTGTTGAAGCTAAAACTGAAACGGAATATAACGCGTGGGTTGCTGAGCAACAAAAAGCAACCAAAGCGGCTCAAGTAACCGATGAAACAACAGAAGACTTTGCCTTAATGCCACCTTGTGATGAATCCAAAGATAAAACGGTGACTTCATAAACCCTATTTTGAAAAAATAGCGTGACTCTTCCAAGAAAGGAAAAACAATGGGCGCAACTAATATTTCACATTCTGCAACAGATACGCATGATGATCACCATGATCATGGCCCTGCCAAAGGCCTGATGCGTTGGGTGTTAACCACAAACCATAAAGACATCGGCACCATGTATCTGTGGTTTAGCTTTACGATGTTTTTACTCGGCGGTGTGATGGCATTGCTCATCCGAGCCGAACTATTTAAACCCGGAGAGCAACTGGTTAACCCAGAATTTTTTAATCAATTAACCACCATGCATGGGCTTATCATGGTATTTGGTGCTGTGATGCCCGCATTTGTAGGCTTGGCGAATTGGTTGATTCCCATGATGGTGGGCGCACCTGATATGGCGCTCCCCCGTATGAATAACTGGAGCTTTTGGATTTTACCCGTTGCATTTGCCATGCTCTCTAGCACCCTATTTATGGAAGGCTCGGCCCCCAACTTTGGTTGGACTTTCTACGCACCTTTGTCAACCACGTTTGGCCCCCCCTCAACCGACTTTTTCATCTTTGCTGTCCATATGATGGGAATATCATCGATCATGGGTGCTATTAATGTGATTGCAACCATTCTCAACATGCGCGCCCCAGGTATGACCTTAATGAAAATGCCGATTTTCTGCTGGTCTTGGTTAATTACCGCTTTCTTGCTTATTGCGGTAATGCCTGTATTAGCAGGGTGCGTGACCATGATGTTAACCGATAGACATTTTGGCACCAGTTTCTTTAATGCCGCAGGTGGTGGCGATCCGGTGATGTTCCAACACGTATTTTGGTTCTTTGGTCACCCTGAAGTTTACATTATGATTTTGCCTGCTTTTGGCGTAATTTCTCAGATTTTGCCTACCTTCACTCGTAAAACCCTCTTTGGTTATGCGTCGATGGTATACGCGATAGCCTCGATTGCGTTTTTATCTTTTATCGTCTGGGCGCATCACATGTTTACAACCGGCATGCCGCTTGCAGGCGAACTCTTCTTCATGTATGCCACCATGCTTATCGCTGTGCCTACTGGCGTTAAAGTGTTTAATTGGACTGCAACCATGTTTAAAGGTTCCATGACATTTGAAACCCCCATGTTGTTCACCTTGGCGTTTATCTTTTTGTTTACCTGCGGTGGATTTTCTGGGTTAATGCTTGCCATTGCACCTGCGGACTTCCAATATCAAGATACTTACTTCGTGGTGGCACACTTCCATTATGTCTTAGTACCAGGCGCTATTTTCTCTATTATTGCCGCTACCTATTATTGGTTGCCAAAATGGACTGGCCACATGTACTCAGAAGTGCTTGGTAAAACCCATTTTTGGTTATCCTTTATCTCTATTAACCTTACTTTCTTCCCCATGCACTTTTTAGGTTTAGCCGGGATGCCAAGACGTATTCCTGACTATGCGCTACAATTTGCTGACTTTAATCAAATTGCCAGCATTGGTGCCTTTATGTTTGGTGCCAGCCAAGTGTTCTTTTTATATATTGTTATTAAAACAATTAAAGGTGGCCCCAAAGCATCTGCGCAAGTTTGGGAAGGCGCGCAAGGCTTGGAGTGGACATTACCCTCTCCGCCTCCTTATCACAGCTTTACGACCCCTCCTATTGTAAAATAATGTAGGCACCTTTAACCAAACATGAGCACATCACCTCCTAAAAAAATGCGCAAGCAACTAACGCTGTTAACGTTGGTGGTGATAGGCATGTTTGGTTTTTGCTTTGCCTTGGTGCCGCTTTATAGCGTGTTTTGCAAAGCCACCGGCTTAAATGGCAAAACGGAAAACAAAACCCAGATTGTTAATGAAATTGATAAAACGAGAACAATCAACATTGTTCTGTTAGCAACCTTAAATGACTCCTTGCCCGACACTGAAAATGAATTTACAACAAAGGTAAGGAAGTTTACGGTGCATCCGGGAGAAGCAATTAATACGACTTTTTGGGTAAAAAATATCAGTGATAAATCAAAAGTGGTTCAAGCCATACCCAGCGTTAGCCCAGGCCTGGTTGCTAAGCATGTTAAAAAAATGGAATGCTTTTGTTTTCAACATCAACCGCTTAAAGCACATGAAGGAAAGGAGTTGCCTTTAGTGTTTGCTGTTGATCCTAAAATACCAGCTGAAATTAATACTATCACTTTAGCCTACACTTTATTTGATGTGACCCAGAATTAGGGAGATCATGAATGTCACAAAAAACGCATCAACATGAACATTACTACGTACCCGCGCAAAGCTACTGGCCCATCACAGGTTCTCTTGGCTTAGGTATCTTTATGGTGGGTTTTGCTAATTGGCTGCATGATAAGCCAATTGGGCATTACTTATTTTTTGCTGGCTCTTTAATTATTGCTTTTATGATGTTTGGCTGGTTCCGTGATGTTATTCACGAAAGCCATAAAGGCCTGTATTCAAAACAAATGGATCGCTCATTCCGCTGGGGTATGGCGTGGTTCATTTTCTCTGAAGTGATGTTTTTTGCTGCCTTTTTTGGCGCTTTATTCTATGCCCGCGAGTTTTCCGTGCCCTGGTTAGGTGGCGAAGGGGATAGAGGATCTTCCCATCTTTTGTGGCCAAATTTTCAGGCAGTGTGGCCATTACTAAATACGCCCGATCCGGCACTATTTCCAGCCCCCAAAGATATTATCGGTGCGTGGGGGATCCCTGCGCTTAACACGCTGATTTTGCTTACCAGTGGCGTCACCATTACGATTGCCCACTGGGGATTGGTGAAGAAAAATAGAATTCTTCTAAATATCGGTTTGCTTTTCACGATTATGCTAGGGCTCACTTTCTTATACTTTCAAGCCCATGAGTACTATGAAGCGTATCATCACTATAATTTAACCCTTAAGTCTGGCATTTATGGCTCAACCTTTTTTATGTTAACAGGGTTTCACGGCGCCCATGTTACCGTGGGTACCATTATGCTCATTGTGATCTTTTTACGTTGTTTAAAAGGGCACTTTAGTCCTGAGCACCATTTTGCATTTGAAGCGGTGGCGTGGTATTGGCACTTTGTGGATGTGGTGTGGTTATTCCTTTTTGTGTTTGTTTATTGGCTGTAGACCAAAACGCGTTATGGGGTTTAAGCCACCCCATAACGTAGCAAAAAATCAACAAGAGAAATAAACCAAAAGACAAACTAATTCTTACAGTAAGCGCCTTAACCATCTGCTCACTTCTATCTTTACTTAAAAGATAATAAAGACCTGATCCCAAGGCAAAAACAATCGACAACATAAAAGCGAAAATAATTAATTTGATAATCCAGTGATTTTCCATGAAAGTAAGACCTTTTATAAAAGTTGGTTCGATTGCTCTTTTAGTACTGATGATGATTACTTTACTGTGCAGTTTAGGGTTTTGGCAACTTGAACGCGCCAAAGAAAAGGAAGCATTACTTGCTAAAATAAACCATGGCCAACAAAGCAGCGTGTTAACCCAAGCTGCTTTATATGCTAGCGATCCCCAAGCGCTTCGCTTTATGCGCATAAAGTTGCGCGGGCATTTTATCAATCAAAAAACTATTTTGTTAGACAACAAAACAAATGGTGGTGCGCCAGGTTATCATGTCTTTGTGCCCTTTGCGCTTAATGATGACACCTTGGTACTGATCAATCGTGGTTGGATCCCAAGCCCCCCATCACGTCGCCAAATTCCCTTACCAAATCCAGTAAAAGGTGAAGTTACCATTGAAGGTTATTTAGATTTTGCGTATCGTAACCCGTTTATTATTGACGCAATGGAAACTGACTCAATTCAATGGCCATTACGCGTTCAGCAACTTGATGAGCACGAATTACAAAACCTGATAGGTAAAAAAATACATAAAATGTTAGTTGTATTAGATAGAGATTCGCCTTATGTCTTTGAACCCGTCAGTCGTACTAACCCTATGTCACCCAGTCGTCACCGGGGTTATGCCTTTCAGTGGTTTTCTTTAGCGGCTTTGTTATTAGTACTGTGCCTTGGCGTGCTTTACTTTAGAGGTAAAAAATGAATTCTAAAACCAAAACATCGGTTTTTAACAACCCTAAGCTTATTCTTTTGTTGTTTTTTATTGTGATTGCAGGGCCCTTTTTCTTTGCTTATAACTTAGTACAAAAAGGCCAAGCCCATGAATTTCGTCAAACTAATCATGGCGATCTTATCACGCCACCTGTGAACATGACCAAAACCCCCCTTTATCGTGTTGGCGAACAAAAACCAACTACGGGTGAACAGTTGGCAGGAAAATGGTGGCTGCTTTATGCAAGCCCCGCTAAGTGCCAACAAACCTGCCATGACATTCTTTACAATATGCGCCAGATCCGTACCTCCCTTGGCAAAGATGCCCATCGGCTTGAACGTTTATTTTTGGCACACCCCCGTTGCGCACAAAGTGTTTGCGAAACCTATTTAAACGAAAATTATCCAGACATGCTCCGTTTTACTCTTCTGCCAAAAGATTACGACATTTTGTTCAATCAAATTAGCAACAGTAATGCCCGTGAAACGGTGGGTGAAATTTATATCATTGATCCCAAAGGTAATATCATGATGCACTATGATGCCGATATGGAAGCAAAAGCGATGTTAAGTGATGTAAAGCGGTTATTGAAGGTTTCAAAAATTGGGTAAATCACACATTTGGTTAAACCGTTTTATTGCAGCAAGCCTCATGCTTGCTTTTACTGTGATCTTGCTTGGGGCCTACACCCGATTATCCGATGCAGGATTAGGTTGCCCTGATTGGCCAGGATGTTATGGCAGGCTTAGTGCACCTGTCAGTACAACCGAAATTGAACAAGCGCAAAACGCTTTTCCCAACGCGCCCGTTGATGTCGCCAAAGCAAAAACAGAAATGACGCACCGTTACTTTGCTGAAACATTAGGATGCTTAATTCTAGTTGTTGCTATCCTTGCATTTATTTCTCGTAAAAAAACCTCACTCCCCCTGCCGCTGGCGCTTGGTTTGGTCTTGCTGGTAATAGCTCAAGGGATCCTTGGCATGTGGACGGTTACCCTAAAATTATTACCTTTGGTAGTACTTAGCCACTTATTGGGCGGATTTTGCACGCTTTCCTTATTATGGCTATGTTGGTTATTTTTACGTTTTCCAACCTTGCCTACCCACGCTATCCCTCGCTCATTAAGTACCCTTGCCTTAGCGGCCTTAGTGATATTGATTCTACAAATTGCTTTAGGAGGTTGGACCAGTGCCAATTATGCTGCCCTCATTTGCCCAGACTTTCCCTACTGTCAGGGACAATGGCTTCCCAACATGAGTCTGCGTGCCTTTAACCTACTTGGCGCAATTGGCATTTCAGAGCCGCTAGCCTTTATGGATGCGATTGAAAAAACAACCATCCATGTAACCCATCGCTTTGGCGCACTCGTCACATTTGTCTTAGGTGCATTTTTAAGTTTTCGACTTCATCAACAAGCGCTGCATTCGCCAAGCCGTAAATTATTGATGGGCTTAAGCCATTTGCTAGCCTTGCTTCTCTTTATGCAAGTCTCCTTTGGGATCTTAAATGTTGTTTTACATTTACCCTTAAGTATTGCCGTATTGCATAATGGCATCGCTGTTTTGTTACTACTTACCCTGATTAGCATTAATTATGTGCTTATAAAATCAAGGAGCGGTGTATGAATAAACTTCAGCTGGTGGAACCTACACAGTGGCGAGATTATTGGGAATTAACTAAACCACGTGTCATTGCTCTAATGTTACTCACCGCTTGGGTGGGCATGTTATTAGCAAGCCCGCCCGATGTTTTTCCCCTACATGCCCTTATTTTTGGCACACTGGGCATTGCCCTGTGCGCGGGCTCTGCCGCTGTTATTAATCAATTGGTGGAAAGACATATTGATATCCATATGCGCCGAACGCAAAATCGGCCCTTGGCACAAGGCCGTGTTGGCCCCCTTCAAGGCATGATGTTTGCCTTACTGTTGGGCATGATTGGTCTTGCCGTGCTTATTTACTACGTCAATTATTTAACCGCGTGGTTAACGTTACTGAGCTTGGTGGGCTATGCCCTTTTTTATACTATTTTTTTAAAACGCACGACCCCACAAAATATTGTGATTGGTGGTGCCGCAGGGGCAGCCCCCCCCTTGCTAGGCTGGACAGCCGTCACCGGGCAGATTGATCCCTTTGGGTTATTATTGGTCCTGATTATTTTCACCTGGACACCACCGCATTTTTGGGCGCTGGCGATTTATCGTCATGAGGACTATGCCAAAGCCAAATTACCCATGTTACCCGTAACGCACGGGATTGTTTTTACGAAATTATGTATTTTACTTTATACAGTGCTCTTAATTGCCTGCACCCTGTTGCCTTATATTACTGGCATGTGCGGCATTACTTATCTTATCTGTGCGATGGGGTTAGGGGCGTATTTCTTGTATTACGCGTTTTTACTCTATTTCTCAACTGATCCTCGCATTGCAATGAGCACCTTTACCTATTCTATTGTTTATTTGATGGCGCTATTTATCGGGCTATTGGTTGATCACTATTTACCTTATTTTTTGAATTTTTAGGTCAGATATGAAAAAGCAAACATTATTTATTGTATTAATTATTGGGATCGCTATTAGCATTGGGATCTGGCGCGATAAGCATGACGTTGTTTCTAGCAACGATACAACTACGATGTTTGCGGCAATGCCCTTGTCTGTGGGAACTGCCTTGCCTTTACCCCATCAGTTACCCAAATTCACCTTAACCGACACCGACGGTAAGCCATTTTCTAATGAAGGATTGAGAAAAAAATGGTCTTTTTTATTTTTTGGGTATAGCCATTGCCCCGAAGTATGCCCTGCAACCTTAGGTACCTTAAATCAAATTTCACAACGATTGGGTACTAATCCCCATGTTCAATTTATTTTTGTGTCCATTGATCCTGAGCATGACACCCCCCAGATACTCAAAGCGTATTTGAAACAAGATCAATTTTCCAAAGCTAGTATTGTTGGCTTAACCGGCGATAAGCAGCATGTTTCTACGCTCGCTCGCAAGGTTGGCGTTTATGTTCAAGACGAACAAAAACTACCCATTAGCAAGGAACATATTGAACATGGTGGTGCCATTTTATTAATTAACCCTGAAGGTAAATTAATGGCTATCTTTACCACCACAGACAAACCTGGTGCGATTGTGAAGGACTTTAAAGACATTATGCATCGTTATGCTAATGCGGTGTAAATAATCTAAAATAAATTCCCTCATTCCCCACTTTACCGCAAGCGGGGAAATGGGTGGTTTTGTATTTCGCTATACCCACGTTTATCTTAAATTTATTTTTCTTGTAGGGCGTTTTTGTTGTTGCATAGCGAGTTGTTTTTGTTCTTTTATATATTGAAATTGTGAATAGATACCTCTTGGGCTTAACCCCTGAATTTTTTGCTGTTGCTCTTTATTTACCACTTGTCTTGTACGCACGCTAGAAGAAGCCAAGTGCATACCGGATAAGGTTTTAAACCAATCCCCAATGCTGATCACTTTTTCAATGATTTTTGAAGCAAAAGTACTTAAGCCATAAGTAAGGGAACCCGTTAAAATGCCAGATACCATCATCAGTGGCCAAGAATAACCCATTAAAAAACCGTAACCTGCTCCAAGTGCTGAGCCCGCCATACCGATTAAAATTGAATTTAAATGCCGATTTTTTGCTTCTATGAAACGTTCTAATTGATGCGTTGTTTGCGTGAGGTGCGCTGTGTCTTGTTTAAGTGCAGAGGTTTTGCCCGTAAGTTGCTCAAGTAATTGGCCTCTTTCAATTAATTTTTGCGCCTTAAGTGCTTCTAACTTTTTCACCTCGGCCATTGTTTTTTGAATTTCAGCTAAATCCGCTTCATCTTGTAGGGGATTATCCATAGGTAAAAGATCTTTTGTTTTTTTTGGCGGTGTTGTCTTTGCTCTTTGCCTCTTTTTTCCCATCATAACCCCTCCTTTTTACTCAAGTTACGCTGAGTTTACTTTATTTTTTTTATAGGGGGTACTGATAATTTATAACCAATGAAGCTATTTGTTAGGCGGTGTGCCTTGGGCAAGCATGGCTGATTTTCGTCTGGTTTGACGAAATAATTCGTGCAATAGGGGGGCCTCAAATGAGGTAAACTCAAAGACGGGACACCTTACCCCCTGCTGATCTGACAATTTTTCTAATTGTTGCAAGATACATTGTTTTGCTAAAGCGAAATTACTGGCTTTTAATTTTAATTCAACAAAAAAGGGGGTGGATTGTACTAACTGATATTTTTCAATCCCACCGCTTGCTTTACCAATAGCCAAATGAATGTCATCGGCATATATCGTTTTTAAACTCAAATTTGATCCCTTTTTTTGAAAACATAACATGTCTTCACAACGGCCAACAATATGGCTTACCGCCAATTTAGTGCTGCCACAAGAACAGGGCGTTTTCTTTAAACATAAAATATCATTCATGCGGTAGCGCACTAAAGGCTGCATACGACGATGCAACGTGGTAATTACCGGGATGAACTTATCTTTATGTTCATCCACCCATTCTTTTTCAATAAAATAATTATCCTCGTTTAAGTGCATTGTACCCATTTCACACGTGGTCCCTAAAAACCCTTCTGCACATTGATAAAGTTGGTGAACATTTTGTTTAAAGGTGGTTGCAATTAATTTTTCCTCTATGGGCGTGAGTACCTCATACGTTGCAACTAGCTTTTTAGGCGTAATAGGCAGCTTTTTACCATTATATAAATGGGCTATTTGGCACAACGTTTGCACCGGCGCCACGATCACGTCAGGCGAAAACTGCGTTAAAGCCTGCACGTAGTTCTCAAGATTTGATTTTATATCAAAAAATTGCCACTTTAAAAAGGGGGATTTAATTGTGGTAAAACAAGGGGTTTTAGATAAATAAAAAACCGCAATTTTTTGCGGCCATTTATTTATAGGTAGTAATTGACTCAATATAGAAGTGAGATCTTTATATTTTTCACTGTCGGTAAATAAATAAATACTCTCCTTGCCTGTGGTGCCAAGGGAATAGTTTGGGTTGTAATTGAGCGCTTGTAAATAGCCGCCTAAGCAAGCCTCTTGCGTGAGCTTTTCAACATTCATCTTTTCAAATTGTTCATCCATTAAGATTTTATCGATGTAGGGTAAATCATAAAACCCGAGGTTGGCCTTTTCTTGATAAAAAGGAATAGTAGCCTTCACCTGTTTCATCAGGCGCTTTAGTTTACGTTGTTGATTAAAATAGCGGATAGATGACGGTAAAGATCCCTTCAGTTTTGCTATTTGGTACGAAAACCAAAAGCTATAGATTTCCATGTTTTGTTCCACAAGATCACAAATATGATGTAAAGAATCATAGAGGATATTGCGCAAAAAGAGACGGTAATCTAGACGGGCGGGCTAAAACAGTCGATAAGCGGAGCAAGCTCCTAGATAAATCAATGAGCAAAAAAAACGGCGCTTTACGCGCCGTCTTTATGCTTTGCACTATTTCTTTGCAGTTTTTCTTCTGTCTACTTTTTTATCAGAAGTAGCCTTAGCTTCTTGTGCTAATTCCTTAGCTTTGGATTTCGCTTTAGCATCTCTTGCATCCTTGAGAGAGGTGACGCTAGCTGAAGGCGCACTGAAGATAGTGTCTGCAACATTGTCTACCTGCGCAAACGCTTCATGCACACGCGCTAATTGAGCTTGGCTGAGTTCAATACCCGCAAATTTGCAATCGGCAATAAACTCCTCTTCATGCACATGATTCATCGCTTTTTGCGCTGCCAATCTGGTTAAAACAGGCAATTCATTTTCTTTGGCACAATCCACATGCTTGTACCAAATACCTAAGCCCCAGAAAAAGTGGTTAGCATCTTTTGCACCCGCAACGGCCATTAAGGTGCTGATTGCAGCAACATAGCCAGCGGTTGCCACTTTAGCCATGGATAAGGCGCTTGCGGCTATTCCTGTGGTAACACTACTGAACAGCGAAAGCCCCATGACCCCAGCATACACCGCAGGAAAAATAAGGTAACCGGCATAACCGATAGCGGCTACTTGCATGGCTGTCTTAAGTGTTTTCTTAATGCTGATAGCATCGCCCCATCTGAAATCTTTTAAGAAAAGGCTGCTTAAATCGCGTAATAACACTTCTGCAGTACCAAAGGTGCCAAAGTCTTTACCGCACCAATCTGCAATCACGGCGCCTAAGGCAGCAAGTGCAAACATGGTTGGGTTAGCGGTACTAAGCCCTAAAACAGCAACCAACATCAACAGCATCGAGGTTTTTTGAGCAATATAATGGAACGCTCTGTCTCTATACGTTGTGCTGGCACCTGGGTTAGAAACATCGATAGTTAAATCACGTGGTGCAACGGCCACTAAATTGATTTGGCTTAAGTTCTTTAAATAGTCTGCCTTCACCAAGTATTTATAAATGACAGGAGGAAGAGGTTTGCCACTTTTTATTCTATGCTCTAGTTCTGGCTTGACCATTGCCCTGACTTTATCGACGGCATTATTATCATAATCATCGTAAATAACCGGCAAAATAGACAATTCGAAGGCTGTTTTTGCCGTGCCATCAGCTTTATAGAGCTTGGTATACCACGCCTGGTCTTGCTTTTGTGCTAAAGTTGCAAGTGGGTTTTGCGCATTAAACGCATCTTCTTGCTCTTGTGCAATTAGTCCTCTAATTTTCGCGAGTTCATAAAGTTCTGGTGCAAAGGAACCCACTGGTGCATTAGCCGTATTTTTCAGTGGCCAATGTGCCGTTTTAAAATTACGAACAGTTGGTGGTGCTTCGCTTGGATCGATAATTAAATCATAAAAACCTCGAAGCATTTCCTTTGTATCTTGAAATATTTCACCAAGATCATTTACAAATCGCATACAACCTCCAACGATAATCAATCTCAAAATGCGTTCATATCATCTTTTTTTTTGAACGGATTTCAACAGTATCATGGGCTTTTTGACAATGCAAAGAAATTAGTTAATTCTCTTAAAAAAATAGAATTTAGTTATTCGACTTATATTTTGAGCACGCCGTGGTAAGTAGTAAAAACCCTGCAGAAATCACCACAATTGCTGGCCCTGCGGGCAGATCCCCGTAGTGAGATAACAGCATCCCCCCTATCACGGACAGCATCCCAATCAGACTGGCAATGCCCGCCATCGCTTCGGGCGAGCGGGCGAAGGGTCTTGCCCCAGCGGCGGGAATAATGAGTAATGCGGTAATCAATAAAACACCGACCAACTTTAGGGCGACAGCAACCACCACGGCAAGCAGCACCGTGTAAGTGAGGGTAATGTGTTCGATTTTCAGGCCTTCTGCCTTGGCTAAATCTGCATCAAGTGTCAGCAGCAGTAGTCTTTGCCAAATCACCGCGAGCACAATAAATACGAACATCATGCCGCTATAAATAACCATGATATCTTGCCTGGTTATGGTGAGGATATCGCCATACAAAAACCCTAAGACATCGACACGCAGATCCTGCATAAAAGAAAGCACCAGTAAACCTAAAGCAAGCGCCGTATGGGAAAGCAGCCCCAATAAGGTATCGCTGGCGACTTTAAGGGTGGATTGCAATTTGAGTAACAAAAAAGCAACAACCAGCGCAATAAAACAAACGCCCACAACCACATTCACCTGTAAAGCAAAGGCCAGAGTAATACCTAATAAACCTGAATGGGAAAGGGTATCGCCAAAGTAAGATAATCGGCGCCAGACCATCACCGCGCCTAAAGGCCCCGCGACTAACGCAACCCCCATGCCACCTAACAACGGAATAAGCAAATAGCCCAAGGTATGATGGAACCAGGACATCATTCTTTTTCCCCCTTATGGGGTTCAATGACTTTACCATGCAAATCATGATGGTGATCGTGATGATGCGTATAAAAAGCAAGTCCCTGGGCTGCTTTACCAAAGAGTTGAGCAAAGGCCGGATCACGACTCACTTTTTCTGGGTGCCCAGAGCAACAAACATGTTGATTTAAGCAAACCACTGTATCGGTGCGCGCCATCACAATATTTAAATCATGCGAAACCAATAAAATAGCACAATGATGTTTATCCTTGATCTTTGCGATCAAGTCATAAAGCTCACCCTGACCAATTAAATCTACCCCTTGTGCGGGCTCATCAAGCACCATCAGTTGAGGCTTTCGCAATAAGGCCCGAGCTAATAACACACGTTGCAACTCCCCACCGGAAATAGCATCTAAAGAACTATGTAGTACGTGCAAAACCCCCACCTCACTTAGAATATCTTTTACCTCTTGAGCTGAGGAGGTTTGATTTAACTGTAAAAATCGCAGGACGGTAAGGGGAAAAATAGGGCTAATATGGATTTTTTGCGGCATATAACCGACCGTTAATCCTGGAACGCGGGAAATGGTTCCTGTGCTTGGCTCGAGCAACCCCACAATTAACTTAACTAGGGTTGTTTTTCCCGCGCCATTGGGCCCTACCACGGAAACAATTTTTCCGGGCAGCAAGGATAAGTCAACCCCCTGCAGCAACGTGCGTTTACCTTCACGATAAGATAAGGCTTGAACTTGTACTAAGGGAGTGGTAATTGTTGGGCTCATAACTTTTATGATAGTAACAGATGTGATAAATTCTAGCACTAGTCAAAATGAACCACTACCTAAAATCATGTTGAAAAAAATTACCTTAAGCCTTTTGTTGTTATTGAGCTTTCCCTGCCTGGGCGCCCCTAATGTGGTGGTTACCATTAAACCGCTCTATGGCCTCACTGCCCGTATCATGCAAGGTGTGGCAGAGCCCGTATTATTGTTGCCTGACAATGCTTCCCCTCATACCTTTCAACTAAAGGCCTCAAACTTAAAACAGTTACATTCCGCAGATCTCATTTTGTGGGTGGGAGAAGGACTTGAGCCCTTTATGGCGCGCCCCCTATCAACCGTTAAACCACAATTTGGCGTTATTACTTTTCTTAATATTCCTGAACTTCATTTACTTGCGCTTCGTCATGAAAGAGGTTGGGAACATGAGCACGATCATGATCATCATGATCATGAAAAGCATGCGATTGATCCGCATTTTTGGTTGTCCATTGATAATGCGCTGATTGTTGTTAACACGATTGAAAAAAAATTAATTGAACATGACAAAGTGAATGCCGCACTTTACAAAAAAAATGCAACCGATCTTAAGGTGTCCCTAGTAGCACTTAAAAAGGAATTAACTGAACACCTTAAAGGCACGCAACGTGAACCTTTCTTAGTATACCATGATGGTTACCAATACTTTGAAAAGGAATTTAACTTAAATGCAATTGGCACACTCATGCTTAACCCCCATTTACCGTTAAGCGCCAAAGGGCTTGGTGAAATAAAAGAACTCATTGAAAAAAATCACGTACGTTGTATTTTCAGAGAAACCGAATTTAATGATACAAAAATTGAATCGTTATTAAACAAGGAGGGCGTTACCTTTGTTGAGCTTGATCCCTTAGGCGCAAGAATTAAAACCGATAAGGATGCCTATCAAACGATAATGCTAGGCATTGCAAAAAACATGGGGCAGTGTTTACAAAAATCGGAGTAGTTCGTTTTATTTTAAAACTTAATCTGGTAAAGTGCCGTTTTTAAAATAAAAAGAGGTCATTATGACACACGAAGGCCCCCCAAACTTAAACGAAGATGGACCTGAAGTTGATCCTGCTGCCCAAGCGCACGCAAGAGAAATCGATTATTTAAGAAGGTTACGCGAGGACGAAAGACGAGCCCAACAATTTCAGGTGAGGAATGAACAACGCTATTATAATGCTCACTCCCATACCAAGTCGCCAAAAGTACCCGGCGGAAAAAATAAATATCGATAAAAAAGGGCCTTAAGGCCCTTTTCCTCAAGAGCGATGACTATATTATCCTCGTTTACCACTTTGTTGATAACACTCAACCGATAATCCTTCACGATTCCAGCAACGATAAAATCCTTTAGGATGATGGCTTGAATGTTTGATAAAAAATGGATGATAGTGATGTCCATAGTACCCAAAACGTGGATAGCGATACATTGGATAATATCGACCATGATATTTATGGAAGTAACGACCATTTTGGTGAACTTGTTTGCAATTCAAATCCCAATAGTTACCAAAACCATCGCCATAATAAAAATCAAAACGATGTTTCCACCCATCCCTATCAACAGGAGGGGCATAACTGGTTTCACGTAGCTGGCCTGCAAAGGAAGCGGTAGCTACACTCATTAAAACTGCCAATAGTAGTGTTCTCATAACTTCTCCCCATTATCTTTCGAAAGAAAACAGTGTCCGACATTATTTGATCGTCAAAAAGTTGACATTAGATTAGGGGTTTTTGAGTTTTTCTTAACTTTGCTGGGTAAAAATGAGGTGATTTTACTTTGTTTATATACAGGGAGCGCTGGCATAGAAGCGATAGCCTACTATAATGCAAAACGAATTCTGTTATTCTAAACAGGTAGATTTAGGCCTTTGTGTCATAAACTACTAACCTGCCAAAATGGATAACAGCGCTCAAAGCCTGCAACTAAAGGGGCCGCCTTTGCGAATGGATATGCTGTTTTGTAAGTTAATTATTTTTTCTTTGAAAGGATAAGTTGGGGAGGTTAGGATTGCTTTATCAATAAAAAGGTTCATGGAAACTTTGCTCATAAAATTCAAGGTAAGTCCACAAAAAATGCCATTAGTAAACCCATGTTTAAGATAAAAATCGGTTGCCGTTGAGCTTGGCGTGAGGTTCACTTCTTCACAACCATACAAACACGCTGTTAAAATAGCAGATTGCAGCAAAACAGAACCATAACGATGACGCTGATGCGCACCTTGAATTTCTAATCTATAAACATCACATCGAGAAATGGCTGCATTATCTTGCCAGATATCGAAATAAATAGCCCCCACGATCTTATTTTTACTATCAGACAAAGTAAGACAACGCAAAATCTGTTTTTTATGCCATAAGGCGTGATGCCCTCTTTTCATATCAGCTAACGGGCAACCTGCAAAAAGCGAAAATTTACGCAATTGAAGATATTCAGCCCGTCGATGATTTTGTTCTGTAGGAAGATAAGGATCAGCGCTGCCCCCATAACCCCTTACCTTAATATTTTTCCCACTTTCAACAACTGCTAAAAATTTGGCAAGCTCGTCGCGGATATACCTCTCACGCGGAACCTGCCATTGAAGCGTTGGAAAATACTTATAATTGTCATCATCTTTATCAATAACTTTTTCAGGTTTAGGTTGTTTTTCACTGCTAAAAATAAGTTGTCTTTGTTCCTCTTCTCTTATGAACATGGCAGCATCATCACCCAATGTTGCGTTAATCTCTTGTTGCGTTATCTCCCAAGAAATCTCCTCTCTATACTGTTCACTTTTCTGTGCTAAAAAATTACTTTCAACGATATTTGCCGTATCTTCGCTTTGTTTTAAAGGGGGCAACTCCTCACAATAATCTTGGGTATACCAAGGATTGTCACTAGAAAAGGCGCTTTCTAATAACTCCTCAAATGAGGGCGTCTGTGGGAATGTCGTAATCTTGGGATATTCAAAGTCAAAAACGCTTTCAAGATCTTCTGTTGTAGCCGAGGGTGATGATTTCAATTGAATTACTACGGTTTTTTAATAAAAAAGCTATTTTACAGCTTGAGGGCTAAATTTCAAGTCCATAAATGCTTTACGTGCCCTTGTGTACTTACTCGGATTTAGGTAAAGATTGAACAGATGTTTTATTATTTAAAAAAACACTTGGCAATACCCCTTCAAATACATTTTTTTTATAGGAGGCCGACAATGGCATAGACTCTTTAAGTGTTAACTCAAACGTAGTTACTGATGTTGAAACCTCAAGCGAATCATTGCTAACAAACGGCAGATGGGGGGTTATAACATAACACCCATCTGTATCAATAAACAAAACGGGAAGGTTTACTTTCGACTGCTTATTAATCGACCTTGCCATTGCTGGTACGCAATTTCTTGCAATAATTTCAACCCCAAAGGTTGTTACACTATTGTTGGCGACCCATCTGATAATACCAACTTCACAAGCGTGGTTGATATGCATGCCAATGATTTCTCCACTGAGTAAATTCGATGGGATCTTGCCTTCGCATTTCATACAATAGCCCGTATCACTATAATCTAACATTTCACACAAATATTTTGCGTGTAACTTGCCAGGGTTACTTACTGGCTGCTCACCTTCATACTGACCCGGCAAAGAAGAGGCATCTAATACAATTTCCTCCATCTCTGCTTGTTTAGCTTCGTTTGGAACAACAATACGAGTGTGTATTTTATTATCCATTTTATCTTGATTGTCAAAAATGGCCTGTAACCCAAAGGAGGTCTCAAGGGGTTTCAAACACTTAATTCTTTCTATTTTTCTATCACCACTACCAGCAATTGAAATGGAGATTTTTTCTGCTATATATAAAGATATTGAGAGTTCCATATCTGTAAACTTGATAGGGGAATTTTGTTTGTTAGAACGAAGCGCCTCCAACAACGTGTGTACCCTTTCACTGATTTTAGATAAGTCAAGTTTAATTTGATTATCATGTTGTTGGCTCCCCTGTTTATAGCGCCGCGGGGGGGCATCTGAATTTGAATCAATATAATAGCTGGTATTTACCGTGTCATTTTTAGTTGATAAGTTTAACAAACTTACCCATTCTTGCGTTAAAAAGAATAATTGCCTGACCGTGTTAGCTCTAAACCTTAATGGATCTACACAAGAAAATAATAAATAATGTTTGTAAATATCTTCAACGGTACTAACTTTGCAATTAAGATCGGTTGGTGTTAAATATGTTTTTTTATGTAAATGTAATTTCTTTGATTTGAGATAGGCTTGATGGAATTCATACCAAACTTGAGCACGAGGCACTTGATGGCAAGCAAATGATAAATAGATAATCCGACCTAAATGATACAATTGATAGAAAAAAACAGAAAGTAATACCTCTTTACTATGCAGTAATTTCTGACTTTGATCATCTGATATTTCTTGATATATTTTAACTAACAACTGATGGATCGTGATTATCCCATCAAAATTCTGAACTAAAACCTCTTGGTCACCGTCCAAGCTTCTTTTTTCATAATTTTTAACAAAGGAAGAGAGCGCCTTTTCAATGATGGGTAAAACAGCTAATCGCGTTGGGATATCTACGTCACAGTTTATCAACTCATTGAGTTTATCTTTTGTGCTTGTAATAGCATCTAATAGCGTCAGTGCTAAGAGTTTCTCGCTCCACTGTTTTGTCTCCTGGACCAAAGTGTTATTTTTACAAAGATCACCAGACACTGACTTTCTTGAAAAGAATGTAAATAGTTGGTTAATATTCATTTATCGTCGCCATCTATATCATTTTAATGATACATGCCTCTAGTAATACATACAGGGCTCGGTGAAAAACCATTAAACCAAATATAGACCAAATAACGAGGCGCCAGAGCAGAACGAAGCTTATTGCGGCATTTGTATTTCACACTATTACTTTACCAATGCCTGCACAGCCGTATAGTCCACCTTTCCGCTTCCCAATAAAGGTAGTTTATCAACAATTTTAATGATTTTGGGTACGGATAATTCCGTAATACCTTGTGACTTGGTATAGGCAATAATATCGGATTTATCTGCATTTTGTTGCGTAGTGATAAGCACTAATTGCTCGCCTTTTCGCTCATCAGGGAGAGTGACAACCGCGTGGTGCGCCAAGGGCCAAAGTTTATCAAGATAATGCTCGACAAAGGTTAGGGAGACCATTTCACCCCCTATTTTTGCAAAACGTTTTGCACGCCCTTGAATCGTAATATACCCCTCATTATCCATGGTGATGATATCACCCGTATCGTACCAGTCATCATCCGGGGGAACCAATACACCAGGATTATCAAAAAACATATACCCCAACATGATATTGGGGCCTTTAACACTTAATCTGCCCCCATCGGTAATATCCGGCACCGGATCAAGGCGATATTCCATTCCTGGCATTAATTGACCTACCGTGCCAGGTTTATTGTGCATGGGCGTATTGGCGGAGATCACGGGTGAGGTTTCCGTTGCACCATACCCTTCAAAAATTCTTACGCCAAATTTATCTGCCCATAGGCGCCTGTTTTCTTCTTTTAATTTTTCTGCGCCCGCGTAAACATAGCGAATGCTGTAAAAATCATAAGGGTGTGCGTAACGCGCATATCCTGCTAAAAAGGTATTGGTACCAAATAAAATAGTGGCATTTATATCGTAAGATAATTCAGGAATAATACGATAATGCAAGGGCGAAGGGTAAAAGAACACTTTCATGCCATATAGGATAGGTAAAATGGTGCCTGCCGTTAAACCAAAGGAATGGAAAATAGGCAAAGCATTTAACACAATATCGCTCGGTGTAAAATCTACCCTGCTAGCTAGCTGCCCTTTATTTGCATGAATATTACGGCTGCTGAGCACAACTGCTTTGGGTGTTCCTTCTGAGCCTGAGGTAAATAAAATCACCGCAGGTTTATTAGCTTGTTCCGGTTTTTGCGATAAGCCAAAAAACAGGGGCATTTTAGCTGCTATCATGCCAAATAGTTTATCCAACGTTGAAATCGACTCTTTCATATCTTCAAGAAAAATTATCTTAATATTTTTATCTTGAATTGCTTTTAGCATGTTATCTAATTTGGCTACTTCTATAAATTTACGCGAGGTGCACACTATTTTTAATTGTGAGGTAACACAGGCACTGGCTACATTATGCGCCCCACTTGAGAAATTAAGCAGCGCTGCCACCCTGCCATAAGCTTGTAAGCCAAAAAAGGTCACAATAGTTCCCAACGCGTTGGGAAGTAAAACACCAACTGCTTCTCCTTTTTGTGTTAATTTTGCTAATTTACGCCCCATGATAATACTGCCAAGCACCAGGCGTTG
Source organism: Uncultured Candidatus Berkiella sp. (assembly GCA_964535225.1). Lineage (GTDB taxonomy): Bacteria > Pseudomonadota > Gammaproteobacteria > Berkiellales > Berkiellaceae > Berkiella. The sequence continues at coordinate 36,608 of CAZHSJ010000001.1, forward strand.
ATAAGTGAGCGGGACACGTTGAATATCTTCGGCTATTTTGTGCTTATTACCATGAAGTTGCTTTGCATTGAGCAACGATTGAAACAAGGTGATGTTCAGATCAGTACCCAAAAACATTACCGTGGACATTATCTGATATAGGGTTTCTCCAATTTTATGCCGTCTTTTACTACCGCTGAGCGCTTCACTTACTTGAATTTTTTGCGGCTCAAAAAGTGTCAGAGTAATTTTAGGAAACCATCTTAAATTAACCCTTCCTTTTAAGCGTGAAAAAGGCGAATACTGCGCCCCTTCGATTAAGATAGGCAAAATGGTGGCATCGGCTTTGTCTGCAATCATGCCGGGGCCTTCGTATATTTTCATTAACGCGCCTGTAACCGTGATCCGCCCTTCTGGAAATATCACTAATTTTTTGTCTTCTTTAACGTATTTAACAATCGCTTTCATAATATAAGGATTAGTGGGGTCAAGCCCAAACACATCCACCAAATACGTGATGGGCCTTACCCACCATTTTTTAGCATAGCCACTATACATCGCGAAGGATAAGCGCCCTGGCAAAAATGCGGCAAGCAATAGGCCATCTAAAAAGGAGGTATGGTTGGGAGAAATAACAACGCGTTCGCCTGCTTTGTGGAAGTTTTCAATGCCTTTTACTTCAACGCGATAAAGCAATTGAAATACCAAGCGTAATATCGATTTGATTAAATCCCCTGGCAATAATCGGCAGCTTTGTACCACAGCAACTAAATTTAATAAGGCGATGGTTAAGAAGATATGCGGAATAGTCATTTCTAATTTAAACATGATCATCGTAATAATGGCCGCCACGGTCATGAAGAGGGCATTCATGATATTATTACTGGCAATCACGCGGGCTTTGTGGGTGTCAGCTGAACGATGTTGCATAATGGCGTATAACGGCACCACATAAATACCACCGCAAACAGATATCAGAAACATATCAATCATAATACGCCAGTGATTAAATGAGGCATGAACAAATTGGCTCACCGTGAGCAAATCACCTTGTGGTGGGCTTTCTAAATGCGTTGCGTAAAATAAGTCTAAGGTGAATAGCGTAAGCGCCAAGGCCGCAAGGGGCACAAAAGTGGCTTCAATCTGCCCTTTGAGCAGCTTATTACATAAGCTAGAGCCTATCCCAATCCCAATGGAAAATATGGCCAAAAATAAGGAAAAGACTTGCTCATTACCCCCCACAAAATCTTTAGCATAGCTTGGAAATACGGCTAAAAAGGTAAAGCCTATTAACCAAAACCAAGAGATCCCTAAAATACACAAAAAGATGGGTTTATCACTTCGTGAAAAGCTAACCACCTTCCAGGTTTCTTTAAACAGATTGAATGAAAGTTTCAAGTCAGAGGCTAGCGGTAATGCTTTGGGAATAAAACAACTGCTTAAATAGCCTAAGGCTGCAAATAAGAAAATCATGCAGGAAATTACGATTAATCCATTCGGGACCGTCATAAAAACGGCACCTAAAATGTTACCCAATAATATGGCAACAAAGGTACCCATTTCAATTAGCCCATTTCCTGCAACTAATTCTGTGCTTGCCAAATGTTGCGGTAAAATACTATATTTAATCGGCCCAAAAAAGGCGGCTTGTGCGCCCAATAAAAACAATACTGTCATCAGCAAAGGGACGCTCTGAAGCATAAAGCCAACTGCGCCTATTATCATTAATATAACTTCTGCCACTTTAATAACTCTAATGAGCTTGGCTTTTTCAAATTTATCCGCAAGGCTACCTGCTTGCGCGGAAAACAAAAACATGGGCAGTATGAGTAAACAGCCCGATAAGGTTACTAAGATTTCCGGCTTAACTGGTAATTTATCCGCTAGAAAATAAGTGATGAGCACCACTAATGCATTTTTAAATAAATTATCGTTAAATGCCCCTAAGAACTGCGTAATAAATAAAGGCAAGAAACGTTGTTTGGTAAACAATGAAAATTGATTTTTCACTGAGCTTTCCTTTTAGCGCCATCATTTAGCGAGATAATACTTTACAGTATTGACGATATACCACCTTGTGTGTGCTTTCTTTTTGAGTGTATGCTCACATGCTTTATGAAGTAACCGCAAAATCCAGTACCGTTGCAACAAACAAAATCAACCCAATCCAATGGTTATTTAAAAAGGCTTTAAAGCACATCGTAGGCTCTCTTGAGCGAATAAGCCATTGTTGATACAAGACGAAACTCAACGCAATCAACAGCCCTAAGTAATACAATTCCCCTCTTCCTTGTAAAACCCCCAGCATGAGTAGACACGAAAGCATGAGCATATGAAAGGTTAAAATCCATAATTTGTCATATTCACCAAATAAAATGGCGGACGATTTAATGCCTATTTTTTTATCATCTTCAATGTCCACCATGGCGTATTCAGTGTCATAAGCAAGGGCAAAAAAAACGGTGGCTAAAAATAACAGCCAGCATGCGCTATTTAACGGGTGGTTGCTTGCTGTAAATACCATGGGAATAGCAAAGGCAAAAGAAACGCCTAACACCAGTTGTGGCAGCTGTATATAACGTTTTGTAAAGGGATAAATAACGGCGAGTAACGCGGCGATGGGCGCTAATAGAATAGTTTGTAAATTGGTCAATAAGACCAAAAATAAGCTAATTAACAATAAAACTACAAACAAGAACATCGCTTCTTGATTAGAAACAATCCCGGTAATAAGGGGCCTTTCTTTGGTTCTTGCAACATGCCCATCCATATTTCTGTCGGCATAATCATTAATAACGCATCCCGCAGAGCGCATCACCAGAACCCCCAAGGTAAAAATCACCACTAATCTAAGTGAAGGTGCCCCACCTGATGCCAACCACAACGCAATCAGCGCTGGCCACAATAATAAATAGATCCCAATCGGACGATGCAAACGCATTAAGATGGCATAACGTTTAAGGTGGGAGAGTAACATGTAGCCAGGCCCCTTCGTATGGTATGATAGCGCACAGACTATCAACCGATTATTTAGAAATTTATACGACTTATATTTGATGATTTCATGGTAGATTATACATGAGCAGCAGCACAAAAATTAAACCTCTTATTATTATTGGCACTGGTTTAGCAGGGTATAACCTCGCAAAAGAATTCCGTAAAATTGACGCATCAACCCCCCTTTTGCTGATTACCCAAGATGAGGGGCATTTTTACTCTAAACCACAACTCTCTACGGCTCATTTTTATGGAAAAACGCCTGAACAACTCGTTGTGACGCAAGCCGAAGTAATGGCACAACAATTAAATGCTCAACTTTTCTCTCACAGCAAGGTAAAGGCTATTTTTCCAGTTCAACAAACGATGATGGTTGAGACGCCACAAGGTGAGATAACGCTTGAATATGGTAATTTGGTTTTGGCGCAAGGTGCTTTACCGAAACCTTTTCCTTTGCTTGATAATGTCCATCAACACTTTAGAATTAATAATTTACAAGACTATGCCTCCTTTTCTAACAAGCTAGCGCATATAGAACACTTAACCTTAATCGGCAGTGGCTTGGTGGGCTGTGAATTTGCATATGATTTATTTAAAAAAGTAAAATCATTACATGTGATCACGATGGATCCTTATCCACTTTACCATCTTATCCCTTCCAGCATGGGCAAAGCATTGCAACACTTTTTAGAATCACGGGGCATTGTTTTTCACTGCTCTACGCATCTTGGTAAGGTAGAAGTGGGAACCTCACTCACCTTAACTTTATCCTCCGGTAAATCATTAGTAACAGATAGCGTTGTTACCGCGATTGGCTTGTCCCCGAATATTACCTTAGCGCAACTTGCCAATATTAAAACGGAGCAAGGCATTGTGGTTGATAGTACGCTTAAAACCAGTTGCGACCATATTTACGCCTTAGGCGATTGTGCACAAATTGATGGGATCTGTCGTCAATACGTTGCTCCCATTTTGCAAAGCGCACGCGCATTGGCACAAACCCTCACCGGAAATGCAACCAAGGTGACTTTCCCCCCAACCCCCATTTCATTAAAAGTACATGATTATCCTATTATTGTTCACCCACCAACAACATCAGGGCAATGGCAGATTGAACAACAAGACGATGGCATTAAAGCGCTGTTTATTGATCAAGCCGATCATCTGCAAGGCTATGCCCTTTCAGGAAGCAGGGTGCAAGAACGTCAACAATGTTTAAAAATGCTACATCAACCAGTTTCAGCTATCGCATAGGAGATCCTAATACGCAGAGGATCTTGATACAGAACCGATTTGCTGCAAAGCAAGACTTTGTCCTAAACTTAATTCATGAACAATATTAAGGACAACGTTATGGCGCAAATACACCCTTTTACCAATCCCTTTTTTAAAACTCCTACCTTCGATGCAACCCAGGGTGTAAAAAGCCATTTTGATCCCTATACCGCCTTCTTTAAAACGGGAGCAAAGAACAACCCCTTTATGTTTGGCGGAAATTTTTCAGCACACTGGATGGAATTTCAACAACAATATTGGCATGATTATTTGGCTTTTTTATCTTGGCAGCAACAAACGCTTTCCCAAAATATGGCTGACACCACCAAAGTTATGATGCATTGTATGCAGCTTTGGGTTAATCCTACCCATTATTATCGCTATGTAAGACGTAACTGGCAAAAACCTTATAGCAATATGGGTGCGCAAATGCTCACAGGCTCAAAACTAC
>CAZHSJ010000002.1:0-40024 GCA_964535225.1 Uncultured Candidatus Berkiella sp.
AAGTGGGGTGGTGTAAATAGAGTAATTTTTTAAGTTTGGATCAGCGCCTAGTTCAATCAAAAGCTTTGCGGCCTCCAACTGGTTGTTCTCAATTGCACAAAGCAAAGGTGTTTCTTCAGGATGATACTGCTTGACTTGGTTAATATTAGTGGAATTCACCAAAGATGTTATAGTTAATAAATCACCACTAATTATTGCATCGACTAACTTCGTCATAGCTTTTCCTTTTATACTACAAAACATAATAAAAACTGGCACTTTGGCTTTGAAATTAAAAAACATCATACCTTACTGAAAAGACATTGTGAAACCTCTAAACGCTATAGCAAATTTAGGTGTATCCGCGCCTATTTGGGTAGCATTTATTTTGTTAACAACCAGTGCACTAGTCATATCAACTTTGACTAATATAAATAAGAGCTAGACCCTTCCTTTATTTAAGTTAATAAATGGCAGGATGCCTAATTATGATAAAATAAATCTGAATAATGAGCCGAGGAACTTGTATGACGCACATTCATCTAGAAGAACCGAATGAAAAAGATGAAACACGGTTTCTTTCTATGGCAAATCAAAGTAAGCAGTTCCATGAATCTTGGGTTAACACTCCATTAACTATTGAAGAATTCAATCATTACCTTCAGCGTTACACGAAAGATAATCAAAAAAGTTACTGGGTATATTGTGATCAAGATATTGTTGGTGTTTTTAATCTCAGCGAGATAATACGTGGTTACTTTCAAAGTGCTTATCTTGGATTTTATGCTTTTGAACAATATGCAGGCAAAGGTTTGATGAGTCAGGGATTAAAATTACTTTTGAGAAAAGCATTTACCGAGCTTAACTTACATCGAATAGAGACAAATATTCAGCCAGCCAATCATACTTCTAAACAGTTAGTGAAGCGAAATGGTTTTAAAAAAGAAGGATTTTCGCCTCGATATTTAAAAATAAACGATCAATGGCGTGATCATGAAAGATGGGCTATTACGGTAGAAGATTGGCGGGACAAGAATAATGATAACCAAATAAAACTTGATCCCAAAGTAAAAATAAGACTAATGACGCAAAGTGATATTTCAGAAATAGTATCAGCGTTTAAAAATTGTGGCTGGAATAAACCCGCAACGCTTTTTCAAGGTTATTTAAAAGATCAAGAAAATAAAGAACGCACTGTATGGTGTGCTTATATCAATGATAGCTTTGCTGGATATGTTACCTTAAATTTAAACTCAGCTTATCTGCCTTTTAAGGAACAAAAAATTCCTGAAATTAACGATTTAAATGTGTTGCCACACTATAGAAATAAAGGTATTGGAACGCAATTATTGGATATCGCTGAAAAGCAAGCAGCGAAAATTTCTAGCAGAGTAGGGATAGGTGTTGGGTTATATCCAGATTATGGGCAAGCGCAAAGGTTATATGTAAAAAGAGGGTATATGCCTGATGGCAAAGGTATAACTTATCAACACCAAGCTGTTGTCCCGGGCCAAGCGTATTGCGTGGATGATGATTTAAATCTCTGGTTTACGAAAGATTTCCCAACGTAAAGAGTACCTAATACATATAGACAAAATAAAGCCATGCAAATAACATTGTAAATAATTAAACAAATATTTAATAAAATTAAAATAAATATTGATAATATTAAAATCATCATTATACTTTCGAGTATGAATTCAGATAGGTTAATGATGAGGTTAAATCATGGGGCAAGTTCTTCTTAACAATGGCAGTACGTTTTCATACCCCGAAACTTGGACGTGTGAAGAAGTAGAAGGGCGAGTCTCCTTACATGGTCCAGAATCAGATTTTACGGTTCATTTTTTAGTGCTTCCCACCCGTGTTACTGTGCTTGAAAAAGCTTGGCTACAAATAAACCCGCATTTTGATTTAAAGATTGCGCAGCAATTGTCTCTTCCTCGTGCCTCGATTGCTGGATTTTGGGAAAGCGGACAGCAAATTGTCTATGACGTGCCACTAAGTGAATCTAGAACAGTGATGGCTCATGTTCGAATCTATCAAAATCACGCTTATATCGCGCTGATTGAAGCCACGAATGCTGCATTCGAGCGCCGAGGTATTGAATTAGGCCAAATGATGGAAAGCTGGAAACCTCAGGGCGCTCAAGAACAAACGTTAAAGGAAGAGGAAGCAAGGCAATGGCGCGAAGCGCAGTTTAAAGATTTTGATCAGTTTATTGAATGGGGAATGGAACAATTAAACATTCCAGGTTTTGCCATTGCCATTGTGCAAAGAGATGGCAAAACGTTGTTGAGTAAAGGTTATGGCGTGAAAAAGCAAGGCTCACCCGAGAAAGTTGAACCTGATACGCCCTTTATGATTGGCTCAACAACCAAAGCCTTAACAACATTCATGATGGGTAGGCTGGTCGATCAGGGAAGCATGCAATGGGACACACCCGTGAGTGATGTGTTGAATACTTTCAAACTTAATGATCCTCTGCTTACACAGCAAATGAGCGCGAAGCTAACGGTGAGTGCTTCAACGGGCATGCCGCGCCGTGATTTTGATTTTATATTCAATTACAGCACCCCTGAAGAAAGACTAGCGCAAATGAAGGAAATGAAACCAACCACGGCATTGGGTGAAACTTTCCAATATTCGAATTTACTGTTTATGGTGGGCGGGTATATGGCCGCTCATGCTTTTGCGCCTTCACAATCATTAACCGATGCTTATGCCTATTCAATGCAGGAGCTTGTTTTTAAACCATTAGAAATGAACCATACGACAGTTAAGGCGAGCGAGGCCATAGAAATGGGCGCTGCTATGCCACACTCATTTGATATTCACGGTGAGCTTACAGAGATCCCAGTAAATATAGAGCAATCTTGTGGCAGCATCGCACCCAGTGGTGCAATGTGGTCCACGGTTAAGGATCTGTCCCAATACTTGCTAACAGAGCTAAACCAGGGTGTGCTATATGGCAAACGTATTATCAGTGAAGACGCGCTCTTAGCGCGACGAAAACCAGGCATCAAAATGGGAGAAAAATCTTTTTATGGTTTAGGGTTAATGATGACCGAAGAACAAGGGTTGCAAGTGATAAGCCACGGTGGTGGTACCATGGGATTTGCATGCGGTCTATTCTTTTATCCAGAAAAAGGTATTGGTGTGGTCATGATGGCGAATAGCCGGTATGGACATCCATTTTTGAGCGCTGTAAAACAAAAATTTCTGGAGCTTTCCTTTGGGGCAGCAATGCAATCTGAAGAAATGATTAAAATCAGTGTGAGTCAACAAGTTGAAATACTAAAAAAAGTGCGAGAAGATGTCACCCTTGAACAAGATAAATTGCAGTGGATCAAAGCCTTTGAGGGGGAATTTTCAAATCAACACCTGGGGGCAGCTAAGATTACCCAAACACCAGAAGGTTTTGAAATTGCCTGTAAGGAATGGAAATCACGCCTTGGCGCACAGGTGGACCAACATGGCGCGCGATATGTGGTCTTAATTGATCCACCCTTTCCAGGGTTATTAAAATTACAGGCAAAGGATACCGGAGATCTCTTTTTAGATGCTGGCCAGGAACAGTATCAATTTAAAAAAAAAGATCTTGTAACGCATGAATTTAGCCGGAGCATTTTGATAGCAAAAAAACACTATGATAGTCAAAAACAAACCAAATCTGAAAATAATGTGGAAAAAGATGATGAAAAACGAAAGAATATACTCAAAACGATCAAGTTTTAGGTGCGGTGGCAAGCGAACGAATCCCCAGGAGTGCACGCTTTGGTGCATGACTGGGGTGAATGAGCGCAGCCAACAAAACCTAAAATTCGAGAGTGAAGAGTATAATAGATGGGTAAAATAATCACCCAGTGTCCTTCATGTGGAAGTGCTTCACCAGAAGTTGTCAAGATCTGCTGTGCAGATTGCCAAACCACTTTTGAGGGAAAATTTGAAATCCCAACCTTGTTGAAGCTTTCTGAAGATGAGCTTAGCTTTATAATCGATTTTGTGAAATGTTCCGGCAGCTTAAAGGAAATGGCAGCGAGGCAGAAAATTTCGTATCCCACGTTACGTAATAGATTAAATGAATTGATTGAAACACTTGAAAATATTGATCTTAAACGTAATGGATCTAAAGAAGAGATCTTGAAACTCTTAGAAGAAGGTAAAATTTCAGCAAAGGATGCAGCTAAAATGCTGCATAAATTATGAGGTTAATCATGACAAGCGAAAACGAAAGGCTGCTAACATTGCTGAAAGATAAGAAAATTACGCAAGATGAGTATAAATTATTGTCAAAAGCGCTTGTGCCAAATACTGGCGTGAAACTATTTTTTTCATTATTGATTAATCCTTACCAAAAAATTGCAGGGATCTCCGCCTTAGGAGTTGGTGTTGGGATTATACTCATCATCAGTTATTTTGGCGCTATGGCAAAAATTTATTTTCCAGGGCTGTTGGGGATTTTAAATTCAAGCATGATGAAAAACCCCGCAATTGGGACAGACTTTCTTTTTCTTTTATATCAAAATGCGGTGATATGGTTAGTATTAACGCTGCTTTTTATTATTGCTGCCAAGATATGCCAGCAAAAAAGCATTAGAATAATTGATTTTATGGGAACGGTAGCCTTGTCTCGTTTTCCGTATCTGCTCTTAACGGGATTTTTGGCTATGATGCGCGTTGTAGATCCCAGATTTATGGATGTTGGCATGGAAAATGGATTGCAATTAAAACCTTCACTGCTTGCAATAACGTTTAGCTCCGTTGTTATTATTTGTGCCGTTTGGCATATTGTTACCTATTTCTATGCGTTGAAAGAATCCTCTGGTTTGAGTGGTAAAAAGTTATGGTTAAGTTTTATTGCTTGTATTTTGGTAGGGGAGATTGTCAGCAACTTTATAACGATGTTGCCTGTTTCTCCATGAGTTCAAGAAAATCATGATTAAATGCTTGGGATTTAAAAGTTCACAATAGCAGGTGAAAAAAGAAATATAGGTAATAAAAAATGACATATGAAATAAAATTTGTTGAAAACCCTGATCCTAAAGCGGTTCAAATATTAAATGAAGGGATTATGGCTCATGCCAAACAAATCAAAGGATTTGGCCCTATTCAATTTTTTGGTTTTTTTATTCATGATGAAAACAATCAAATTGTAGGTGGTTGCCAGTGTGATATGTTGTATGGCTGTTTGTATGTTGGTAGTTTATGGGTAAGCGAAAAATTAAGAGGGCGAGGTTATGGCACAAAACTAATGAACTCGGTTGAAAAATTAGCCAAAGAACAGCACTGTAATTTTATTGCCGTAAATACCATGAGTTGGGAAGCATTAGATTTCTATAAAAAGCTTGGTTTTATTGTTGAATTTGAAAGAAGTGGGTTCATCGATAAAGCTATATTTTATTTTTTGCGAAAGGATCTTTAGCCCAACATCGCGCCATGTTGAGAGAAGAAAGTAAAGAATTTTGGCTGGTTTTTTTAATTGATTAAAGTGTATATCAAGGTATCATAAGCTTTTCATAGGTACAGTGTAGAGTAGTATAAATTGAAAAGTGAATTAACTATCTTTGAAGATTACAAAATACGTCGGATCTACGATGAAGACACAGAAACCTGGTTTTTTTCAGTGGTTGATATTGTGAAGGCACTTATTCAACAGGCTGACTACCAGTCAGCTAGAAATTATTGGAAGGTTTTAAAAAATAGGCTCAAAAAAGAAGGGAGTGAGTCGGTTACAAAATGTAACCAACTGAAGCTAGAAGGGCCAGATGGCAAAAAATACCTAACAGACACAGCAAATGCTGAAACCATTTTGCGCCTAGTTCAATCTATTCCTAGTCCAAAGGCAGAACCAATTAAATTATGGCTTGCTAAAGTCGGTTATGAACGTATGCAAGAAATGTCAGAGCCAGCATTGTCACTTAACAGAGCCAGAGAAACATGGCAGAAACATGGTCGCTCTGAAAAATGGATCCAGCAACGCATGATGGGGCAGGAAACGCGAAACAAACTAACTGATTATTGGGCAACTCATGAAGTTACTGAAAGCAAAGACTTTGCAACGTTGACGAATATAATCCATCAGGAATGGTCCGGAGTGACAGTTAAAAGGCATAAAAATATTAAGAGACTGCCTAAAGATAGAAATTTAAGAGATCATATGACGGAGGCAGAGCTGATTTTTACTGCGCTTGCCGAGCTATCCACTCGCCAAATTGCAGAAGGGATGGATGCACGTGGTTTGACGGAAAATAAAGTAGCCGGGAAAAAGGGTGGTGGGATTGCTAAAAAGGCCCGCTTAGAACTTGAAAGAAAAACGCGCAAAAAAGTTGTATCGTCTGAGAATTATTTGTCTGTTGGCGTGGAGACTAAAATTGCAATCAAGAGAACAAAAAAGAAGGAATTGTCAGATTAAGTGATTGCGAGTTAAATATAATAATCTAATGAACTCTATTAATATTGATAATGTTTATGTTTTTGTGTTATTTCAATAAAGTGGTTAGTTACATTGGTGCTTTAAATCGAAACATGATCATGGGATAGGGATCAGGATGTTCATCTGTTTTAAGCTGTTCGCTCGTCATATTCATTTCATGAAAGTTATTTTGTGTGTATTCACGGATAACTTTGCGCCAAAATGCAACGGCTCGCTCATTTTGTGGAATGGCGCCGACAGACCATTCTCCATGAAAGTGATTAAACAGCTGTTTAGCTATTTTTGCACCAATGCCGCTTCGTTGAAATTTGGCAACGATAAAAAACTGGCCCATATTCCAATCAACCATCGGCAACACTTCTAATTGATCAATGAAAGCAAAACCAGCTAATTCTTCATGCACTTTAATTAAAAAGGCATGGTTGTTCTTTTTTTCGAAGTAATTTTTAAAATCTCGGCATTCATATAGGCCATCGCTTGGGAATTCCCAGCCCTCAAATGCTTGGCCACAAAAGCGGGACATATCATAGGCATAAAAGCGTGCCATATTTTGGATAACGGGATAATCTACCATGGTTGCAGGGATGAGTTTAGGTTCAATTTTAGAATACTGATTTGTCATGTTAGATGAATATCTTGCTTTTTAATCTGTTTGTTGGAATTACATATTTAAAAATAGAGCAAAATCAGTATATCATCGGATTCAAATTAAAACAGCTTTAGGCAGAAGATATGATTATAGGGATGAACCATATAACCTTAGCTTGTCAAGATATTGATGTATCCTTTGCGTTTTACAAAGACGTGCTTGGGCTTAAACCACTTGTTAAATGGGAAAAAGGGGCCTATTTTTTAGCGGGAGATTTTTGGTTTTGCCTTAATGTTGATGATAATAGGGAAGCAAATGCTTGTTATACGCATTATGCGTTTAACGTAACAAACGATGTCTTCGATGAGATGTCTCAAAAGATAATAACATCTGGCGCTACACTTTTTAAAGATAACACTTCACCAGGGAAGTCGCTTTATTTTCTAGATCCCGATGGTCATAAACTTGAAATTCATGTTGGTTCATGGCAAAGCAGAATCCAAGCAAAAAAGGCAGATATTGGCCATTGGCGAAATGTTGAGTGGTTTATATGAATCAAACACATCTCTTAAAGCTACTTGAGCATTTTAAACTTGGACAGCTTGTTCAGGACCCTCAAAGAGTTCATGGTGGATTACTCCATATAATGTGGTGTATTGATACTTCAAACGGTTCTTACTTTTGGGGTGTTTTGGGAAATTGGATCAATTGGGTAGTGTATAATATAAAAAGGGTAATTGAACCACAAAATATTGAAGAGAAAAAACTAGGTGAGGCACAAGTATACCAAGTAATTCCTACCATTTTAAGCATTTATAAAATTAAAGGTGGGCTCATCAATGTAATTAATGGACTTTAATAATCTTGTACAACGACTTGTGGCATTCTAAAAGGAAAATGAGAATGGCGTTGAATCCAGTTGTTATATTCAAGATCATTGAAATGGCACTATGGGATGTAATTTAATTAAAAAGTTTTAATGGCACATATATTAAATTAATTAATGCAGCAATACGATCGCCTGATTCCACAGCGGCCTCCATAGTGCCAATTTCATCCAAAATGGTTGCGTGCTCACCTGCAAAGAACAGTTGATCATGAATTGGCGCAAAGAGTGCTTTAACCGCAATACCATGATGGAATTCACGTTTATCGATGGCATCTTGAATGGTAATGTCGAATGCAGAGTATGCTCCTTTTGAGTAAGGATCAGCTTCCCAAGATTTTGCAACAGGCGTATCATATTTAATAAAATTCATATCTTCCACAGCAGATGGGTTTGTATCCTTAAATAGCGTTTGATTAAAGCCGCCTTTTAGCATTAAAAGAGTGTTTTGATAAAAATCTTGGTCTAATAGGGTATGTTCCTTGTGATGAATACAATACAAGTTAAATAATTGATGATCATCATTAAAGAATACACCCATCTTAGCAGAGGCAAGCCAATGACCCTTTTGTTCTGCATGCGCTTTAACTGGCATTAAAATTTTGCTGATAGTGCCATAATGCAAAGAGTGAATCTGTTTTAACTTGTTTTTATTGATTAATCGCTCGTCGAACTGAATATCGTTATACACCGAGCATGGAATCGCCAGTATCAATATATCGCATTTTACTTTTTGATCACCAGAAAAAGTAAGCTCAATATCATTTGAATTATTATAATTCACCGCTTTCAATATTTTATTCAAGTGCAGCCTATTGCCTAAACGCCCAGCCAGTTCTTCTGGCAAACTGGCATTGCCAGCTTTAATAGACATGCGATGTAAAAGTGGCTTTTCTGTTAAATTTGCATGCGCTTGCGATAATCCACCAGACAATACATATTGTAGGGTTTTTATATTATGAATATGAGTCGACAATAGTGAAACAGGTAAACCCTCATAAGCATTCATAACAAACATTAAAAATGCTTTTTGAACATCATTTAAATAGAGCTTGTTTAATACGGTTTCCATCGAACGAGGAGTATTGATTTCAGCTTTAAGTAGCTCGGCCAAGTTCGGATTTTGCTTATTGATCTGTTCGACAATTTTTGTTCTTTCGTAATAATTCCCATCATGATAGAACTGACCTTGAAAGGGAATATGTTCGTTTATGACTTCTAAATCAAGCTCTTTGATCAATGTAAGTATGTGCTTAGCGTCGCCACCATCGGTGATGTTTTGCGCGCCAAGCTCAGCATTTGAATAGCTACCATCAAAATTACGAACCAGCACTGTATGCACACGTCCGCCAACACGTGCTCGTGCTTCATACACTTCAATATCATGGCCTTTTTGATAGAGCCGGTAAGCAGCGGTTAACCCAGCTAAGCCTGCGCCTACGACAACTATTTTTTGTTTAGGTGGGTGCTTTAAGGATGATGCTTGTGTATTAAATGCCATTGCCAAAAAAATAAAGCCAAGGAGTTTAAAGGTATTGAATGCTAACATGAAATTATTTCTTGTGCATGGATGAAAGCCAATAAGGCTTCATAAGTTGATTAACTTTTCTAATGCTTTCTGAAATGACTGTCTTAAAAATAAAGCAGGATCAGTATATCATCGGCTTAAAATGATTTTATAGGCTAAATGAGCTACGTCATATGTTAAATAAACCTCTATTTAAGTAAATCGACTTAGTGAGTATTAGATATGACTGAATTAAAAAATCACTTAAACTTCTACTTTCAAGATCCTGATTTAACCTAAAGATAATGAAAACAGATCAAAAAACATTACAATTAAAAGATGGCCGCATTTTAGGATATGCACAATATGGTGATCCTAACGGTAAGCCAATATTTTATTTTCATGGATTTCCTGGTAGCCGACTTGAGGCAAGCTATTTTCATGAAACAGCCCTAGAGAATCAATACCGCATCATTGCAATAGATCGCCCTGGTATGGGTTTATCCTCTCCTCATAAACATCGCACCATTATTTCTTGGGCAGCAGATGTTGAAGAATTTGTGAATGCATTACAAATTGAGCGATTTTCAGTAATTGGGCATTCAGGCGGAGCTCCCTATGTTGCGGCATGTGCTTATAAAATTCCTGATCGACTAATTGGTGCAGCTATTATTTCTGGGATGGCTCCCCTGGAAAGGCCAGAATCAAGACGCAATATGGGCGCTGGACAAAAATTTGTAGCTTGGTTGCTAAATATAATGCCTTGGTTGTCGTCCGTAATGATGTGGTTGACGAGGACGATGCTAAGGAATCCAGACAAAATGATATTACAAATGGTAGAAAGTTTGCCGGATGTCGATCAAGCTTTCTTTAAAGATATTGACCAAAGAAAAGCAATCATTGATAGCACTCTTGAAGCTTTTAGAAATGGTATTGCAGGCCCTAGCGATGAAATGAAATTGCTATTCAAATCATGGGGGTTTGAATTAGAGAAGATTAAATATCCTATTAAAATTTGGCATGGCACATTGGATTCACAATCGCCCATTTCCCACGCCAAATTATACGTAAATACGGTTGCTGGTGCGAAGCTAAACATAATAGAGAATGAAGGGCACCATTCTTTATTGAGGAACAATCTTAAACGCATATTAAAAAGTATTGTTTAGGAATGGGGCCCATCAGTTGCTTTTTGAATTTTGTACGATTATTATATAAATGATCTTATAAATTTCAGAGCTGACAGGATGTCTGGGAAAGTTCGTAAAACCACACACGGCTATGATCATGCGCTAAAATTATTATTTTCGCATCCCATCATGATCGAATCTTTGATAAAAGGTTTTGTGCCAGAAGCTTGGACAGAGCAGCTTGATTTTTCTAGTCTGCAAAAAGTTAGTGTTAAACATGTCACTGATGATTTAAGAACGCGCGAAAGTGACATTATTTGGAAAATAGACTTTAAAAAAAAGCCACTTTACATCATTTGCTTATTAGAGTTCCAAAGTGCAATTGATAAATTTATGGCGGTAAGAGTTTTAACTTACATAGGGCTAATTTATCAAGATTTAATTAGGCAAAAGCATATTAATAGGGTTGATGAACTACCCCCGGTTTTTTCATTAGTTTTATATACTGGTTCAAAAGTATGGAATGCTCCCACTAAATTAAAGGATTGTTTTAGCTATGCAATTCCAGAAGGTCTCAGGAAATATCAACCGAATATCGAATTTATGTTACTGGATGTTGGCCAGATTAATCTCGCGGAGTATACTTTTGATGAAGATAATATCGTTTCATCTTTTGTAGAGCTAGAAAATGTTTGCAATCTAACAAACACAAAGGTGATTGTTGACAAGTTAATTTCACAACTACAAGGTGCACAGTTTAATAGTTTACGTAAGGCCTTTGTTGTGTACATTAACCGGGTTTGGAAGCCTCGAAAGCGATTTGCAAGAAAAGAATTTATCGATTTGAATGAGGTAAGTTTTATGTTAAGTGAAAGAATCGATCAGTGGGAAAAAGATAAGATCCAAGAAGGCATGCAGCAGGGCATGCAGCAAGGCATGCAGCAGGGCATGCGGCAAGGAAGACAAGAAGGCATGGAGCAAAACATGCAACAAACGATTCAAGAATTATTGGATCATAAGTTTATTTATACACCGATGGCACTTAAAGAAAAACTTCAAGTAATGCCCTATAACGCATTACAGGAGCTTTTTAAGAAAATTTTAAAAGCCAACACAATTGAT
The DNA here is from genome assembly GCA_964535225.1 of Uncultured Candidatus Berkiella sp. Lineage (GTDB taxonomy): Bacteria > Pseudomonadota > Gammaproteobacteria > Berkiellales > Berkiellaceae > Berkiella. The sequence goes on from CAZHSJ010000002.1 coordinate 11,650, forward strand.
GAGCTGCTTGAGTTATAAGCTTGTTTTGGCGTTCATTGAATGAGGTAAGTTTTATGTTAAGTGAAAGAATCGATCAGTGGGAAAAAGATAAGATTTAATTTCCCTTTAAAGAAATTGACGAACTGGTATGAGAATAAGCATATTATAGAGTTTAAATCTGAATATGCTGACTAGAAGAGGCTAGCCAGACATGTCTACTGCACAAAACCAAACACCATTTAAATTAATCGACTTAACGCATCCCTTGAGTTTTGATATTCCTAGCTGGGATGGGCACGCATATTGATGCGCCAGCGCACTGAATTGCTGGAGGAAGTACCATTTCCGATCTCGATGTGAATGAACTCCTTGCACCTTGTGCAGCGATTGATGTATCAAAGCGGGTGCTGATCACTATTTTAAATAAGAAAAAGCTTATGAACCATGAATGTGCTAAGAGCACTAAAGAAGAACAAGAATACCTTGATAATCGATTAGGCGACTATAACGCTGAACAAGTTCCAACCACACAACAACCCCTTGTCGTTCCGCTTAATTATTGCCTCAAAGACAATGGTAAAATCATTGCAGGTATTAATGCAGATATGTATATGTGGAATATATTATATATTGCGATTTTGTTTGTTGAAAAAGATTACCGGCACCAACAGTTAGGATCTTTTTTGATAAAAAAAGTGGAGTCACAGGCCAAAGCGTTAGGCGCTAAATTAGCTCATACCGATACCTTTGAATTTCAAGCAAAGGAATTTTATCTCAAGCATGGGTTTGAGATCTTCGGTATTCTTGATGATTGTCCACAAGGGCATAAACGGTATTATCTGAAAAAGAAATTGAAGGATTAAGAAAATAGTGGCGAATTTAGCTTCACAAGACTACAAAATTATCGAAAGTACAAAAGATGAAATTGACTGGGTAGAATCTCAAATTAACAACTATAATAGAAAGCTGCTCGCTTTTTCCGGTGAACCTGAAACATCCTTGAACTTTTACGTTAAAGATAATGACGGAATTATTGCAGGTATTAATTGCTGCTTCTATTTTGGAGAATTTCTTTACGTCAATGTGCTTTACGTCAAAGACGAATACAGAGGAAAGGGGTTTGGTAGCATATTGTTATCGAAAGTGGAAGAAGAAGCTAGGAAAAAAGGTGCAAAACTTTCGCAATTGCATGCATTTGAATTTGATAATGTGAAAGATTTTTATTTGCGGCATGGATATGAGATTTATGCCGTTATGGACGATTGTCCTGCAAAGTTTAAACAATATTACTTTAAAAAGCATTTAATATGATTAATAGCACAATAATATATACCGGTTCCACTTTGAAATTAGGAGCTCCGTCTTTGCGAGCTCACAGCGAAGCAATCCAGAAAATATCTTAAACAAGACTGGTTTGCTTCGTCGAAGACTCCTCGCAATGACGAGATCCTTTCCTAAATATCAAGTAATTCGAGTATATGCCAAAATTTGAAGAAATAAAAAAAGATATACTATGTAAAAATTTAAACTTGAACTGACACAGTTCTGTGAACACTCTTGACACATCCATACTGATCAGACAGTTTTTCCTGGCGTTGTCCGTGTATAATCAAGTAAATCAGTTCGCTACATATGAAGTTTTGCATGCGTTGCTTTTGTATTTTTCTCATCTTGTTGATTGGCAGCAGTGTGCTGAACAATTGGCTCTGAAGTATCTTTTGTTGGGCCTTTGCTTAGTAACAGTGTCTTTGGAGCATGAAGGGAACTTGTAAAATCTTCTTGCTTGTTTTGTTCCAGCTGATCAACCTGAACAGGTTTTAAGAAGGCTTTAATACCTTCTCGGGCAGCAGCTAACACGTGTGGTTCATTTCCTTTGCTAACCCCGCATAGATGTAATTGATCACTAAATTTCAAACCCGAATAATTTAATGCTGTCATTAGGGGGTAGGTTTGAGACAAATTCATAAACCTTTCAATTTTAGTATTGCTCTTTTCTTTGAGTAGTGATAAACCATTTTGGGTAAGTAATTTTTCGAAATATTCTCTTCGGACATCTTGATTAAAACCGGCGGTGGTAATAATCATAACTTTGCGATCGCCAATCCATTGTGGGTCGATTTCTCCACCTTTACCAACTCGAAAGGATACTGATCTAAATACTTCAGATACCCATGTTAACATGTAATGTGGCAATGATTCCCACCATATGGGATACAGGAAAACGATATGGGTTGAATCAAGTATTTTGTCTTGTTCTGCTTTGATAAGCGCTTCGTTCTCTTTTGTTCTATGCCCTCTAAACCATTCAGCAGTGGGTGCCGCTAAGTCTTGCGTATTATTATTCAAATGATTTTTCGTAAAGGAGAACGTATTAACGACATCTATTTGATCAATACCACTATTGCGGAGTTGCGTTTTTACAGCGTCTAGTAGCTCCCCATAGTGATCAGCTTCATCATAGTATCCATAGACAATTAGCGCTTTACTCATATTATTTCCTCCTGGGGCGGCATTGTGGGGGTAGATTCATGAGTTAAACAACTTGTGAGATAATATTCAATCAGCACGATAAGTTACGTAACTCAGTTCTGGTCCCTATAAGGAACTGAAAAAGAATACTGATGAACAATGAATGTGCGAATCGCGCTAAAGAAGAACAAGACTACCTTGATAATCGATTTGCCGATTATAATGCAGCGCTTGTTTTTAGCACACAACAACCACGCAGAGGAACATTGATGATTGGTTCTACATTATTATTTGCCTTTTCAAGTTACACAAAAGGGCGACATGAAGTTGTAGGTGTTGCACATTCAGAAGGAAATTATTTTGTAGACATCACGCTTCCACTTAATTTTAAAGAAAAATTATTAAAGAAGAAAAAATATTTTGGAAGTGAATTATGGTTAGAAATAGATGGTATACCTGGCAAAATTATAAAACAAATTGAGGTCCAAGAAAAATTATTGGTTACAATCGAGGTTGTATCAAATTTATTTGAAAATTCAACCATTAACGGTCTAAAAAAAGCGGACAAGGTTAGTATTGGTCTGCAATCTGTAAATGAAAAAAAATATTTGCTTCAAGATCATCCAGCCGGAAAAGCAAAACTTATTCAATGTGCTATAGCGCCAGGGCATATCTATACTCAAGAGCTTTTATTTGAAACATCATCAGATTTAAAAGAGTTAATAAGCGCCAGTAAATGGCTTGGTTTAAATGGTTCAGGTTTTTTTATTCAAAGTTATAGTCCGAAAGACGATAAAATTGAATTCAAAATCCATGTTGGTAGAAATACAACAGAAATGTCAATCTTTGGTACTTCTGAAATGCAAATAGGACAAGAATTTAACTTAACGTCAGCATTTACTGATAAGATTGAGAAAAAAGCTATAGGTTTACATTGAATGGCGATGCTTATTAAGGTTTTAGCGGACGGAGCAATCGAACCTTTCACTTAGGCAAAGAAATACTTGTGCACATGCCCAACGCTGAAGAGTATGTCAAAATACAAGTAATATTTTAGACTATTCTTGAATCGTCTAAAGTTTATGTTTAATGGGAAGTATTTCCCCAACTCAGAAATTTAGTAAAGGAAAATTCTAATGACATTAAATCCTGCTGTTTATATAGAATCCCCAACGGAAGATTTTTATACCATTATCCATCAAGGTATCAACGAATACGCTGCAAAACGTGGATTAGAAGGTACAGGTGGTTACTTTTATGTCGTTTATGATGATAACAAGGTAATTGCCGCCATTTCAGGTTTTGACAACTTTGGGCCCGCAGAAATAGGGGGCTTATGGGTTAATGAAAACTATCGTGGCCAAGGTTATGGCAAATTATTAGTTGAAAAGGCTCAAGAATGGGCAAAACTAAAAGGTTGTTTGGCGATGACTGTTTTTACCCTTAAAGATTGGCCTGCTTGCGCTTGGTATCAAAAACTAGGGTTTAATGTTGAATTTGAACGACATGAACATCGCAATGGCACAACGGGGTGTTATTTAATTAAAAAGCTCTAATCGCACTTAAGTATGGCGTATTTTAGCCCGTTTTATTATGGATCTCGATGCTCGGTAATCGCAAGTGCGGTGATTAGCATCTCAGAATGCCGCATAAGCTGCGGTGAATAACCTTGCTTTTGCTATTCTGCTGTGTTCCACATCGATGATATACAGCATTCCTTTTCGCACATTTTGAAACATTATCAATAGGTAACCGTCTTCTGCAAGCCCGCCTTAGTCTGATTGTGTAACGAAACACATGACAGCCAAGCGCGGGTGTCTATATACTAGCCAATATTTTAATCTTATACATTAACCAACCACAATTGATGTAGGTACCCCTATGAAGCGCGGCGCAGAAGAAGCAAAATTAGTAGAATTAGAAGACCTTCCAGGTCAATCTGAGCAAAAAAATGCAAAAATCGGCCGAGTTGAAAAATCTTTAGACGAATTATTAAATGAAGTTTTTAACGGTCAATACGATGATTTTAGAGTCTATTTACGGCAAAATAACATAACTGATTTGGACCTTTCTGGAAAAGTTATTGGTAGTATTGATAGACCAATAAAGCATCTAGGTATTGCTTTACAAGGCACCAACGTAACCACCGTTAACCTTGGCTTTAATCAAATCGACCCGCTAGACGCCGAAGATTTTGCTGATTGCATCCCAGATACTTTCTTAATCAAGGCTAATTTAGGTTTTATCTCTTTTTCGCGATCTGAAGTGCGTATGAGAGAAACGCTATCTAAAGCGCTTGAGAAAAATCGAGATAAATTATTATTTACCCCCTATCGCATGGCGACATTAAGATTATTACCTAATGAAGAAAAAAATAAATATTTCAACATGAGTGTTGATGCGCTTAATACTGAAGAAGGTCGCCTTCGTTACGCTGGCGGTATTTTAATGCGTGCTCCAACTGATGTTGCTAATAAAATTTTGGGCTATTTACCCCTCATGCGTTCTCGTGAAGGCAGATTGCAGACCAATAATTTTTTAAATATTGCAAAAAAATATAACCCGGACGGTTTAGCAGTTGAAGAAAATAATACAGATGAAACATCTACAATTTGCATAACTGCATAGAAGTTTTTATATACTGATTCGGCTTTAAAATTAGGGGTTCCGTTATTGCGAGCTGAACAACCCCCGCGAATTGTTCAGCTCGCAATGACGGATCCAAAACTCCAAATGTTAAAGTCGAAAGAGTATATAATTATTTTTACTTATCTTCGAAGAATAATATGACTTGTCGCCTCTTTTGCTTTAAAAAATTTCTTAGTAAAAGCAATAACCACGTCGGGATCGTAGGCTTTGCAGCTAAACACATCCATATAAATGTAATTATTTCTATTAACGAAATGCCCAGAAATTAAGGAAGTTTCTATAAGTTGTGTCATAGAAAATCCTGCGATCCGCTCATCTTCACCAAAATTGACCACCACAGTTTCGCCAAATCGCTTAGCATCAATGAGTTCACACAATTCTTTCACATATTGTTTAATGTCAGCTTCAGATCGTACTTTTTTTGGATCACAATCGTGCAAATCAATTGATGTTAATAAACCCCAGGCTCGATTTTCTGAAAACTCTTTTTTAATCTCTTCAAAGCGAGGCGCTTGTGATGACGTATTTGAGGGGGGTGTTTGTTTTGAATTAGCGGCGAAGGCACTGGTTGATAGAACTAAAAAAGAAATAATCTGAATAACTTTAAAAACCCGCATGATATCATTCCTCCAAAAGTGGTTAAAAAATTTGCAAGCGCATCATAATGATAATGAGGTGTAATATCAATTAGGGTTGAGAAAATAACAAAACTAAGCCTTAGCACGAGGTTGTTTTGGTATAGCTTATCAAAGAAAAAATGCCGATGTGATCAAAATGGGAGGCAATAGCAATTTATCCTGTCAAAATGCCCAGCCACCGATTAAACCGCTTTTCACGATAAGCCGATAGTGTTTGTCTTAAAGGTATAATTCTTAAGATGGGCATGAGCATGAATGTTAGCGATCAAATAGTAGAAATTTTAGCAAAAGCAGGGGTAAAACACATCTTTGGGATCCCTGGGGATACCATTGATTCTTTAATGGAATCGCTACGGGTGCAGCATGACATTCAGTTTATTATTATGCGCCATGAGGCTTCAGGTGCCTTTGCCGCCAGTGCGCAAGCAAAGTTAACTGGTAATTTGGGCGTGTGTGTGGCCTGCCAAGGGCCTGGGGCTGTCAATTTGCTTAATGGTTTATATGATGCCGCGTTAGATAAAGTCCCCGTTTTAGCCATCACGGGCCAAGTAAGCTCTGAAGTGATAGGCACAGGGGTGCCACAAGAAATTAATCAGTTGAGTTTATTTAGCGATGTTGCTATTTTTAATCAAGAAGTGCGTAGTGCAGAAAATTTTCCCCAAGTATTGATGCTTGCTTGTCAAGCCGCCATCAATCATCGCGGGGTGGCGCATATCTCAATTCCCTCCGATATTATGCGACAAACAGCGATAAAATTAGATCCGCGTTATCAAATTTTGAAATTTAATAGCAAGCTTGTGCCTGTGGATACCGAATTAACCACGACTGCCAGTATTTTAAATAAAGCACAAAAAGTGGCTATTTTATATGGTGGCGGTGCCATTGAGGCGGTTAATGAATTAACTGAAATAGCAAAAATATTAAATGCGCCATTAGTGCATACAACACGCTCGAAAGACATTTTAGACAATAAACACTCTTTTTATGTTGGTGGCGTGGGCATTATGGGTTCACATTCAGGCAATTATGCCATGAGTGAGTGTGATGTACTGTTAATTGTGGGTTCTAGCTTTGGCTTTAAAGAATTTTATCCGCAAAAAGCAGATATTATTCAGATTGATAGTAATATGAACCGGATTGGTGCGCATGTGCCCGTAACACAAGGGTTGTTGGGCGATGCCAAATTAACCTTGCAACAATTATTGCCACGTTTAACCCAAAAGGGTGATGATAGTTTTTTAACAAAAGTGCAAGGGATGAAAATCAAATCGGGAAATCATCAAATTTATTTTGCTAAACCCACTGAAGATGGGAAATTAATTCATCCACAAGCTCTTACTGAAAAAATAGGTGAACTCGCAGATGATGATGCGATTTTTTGTGTAGGGACAGGTTCTGTTACCGTTTATTGCAACAATTATTTGCATTTAAATGGTAAGCAGCGTTTATTATGGACATGGAATCTTGCTTCATTGGGGTGGGCATTGGCAGCCTCTTTAGGTTGTAAATTGGCTATGCCGCACCGGCAAGTCATTGTGCCGGTTGGTGATGGTGATTTTCAAATGCTCATAGCAGATTTAATTACTTTTGTTAAGTACAGATTGCCGGTTGTTTTTATTATTTACAATAATTCAAAATACCGCTTTATTGAATTGGAAGAATCTGGCGAAGGTAATCCTGCCTTTGGTACAGATCTGTTAAATCCTGACTATGCCAAATTGGCCGTGGCGCATGGTGCACTTGGGATCAGCGTTTCCAATTATTCTCAAATTGAACCTGCGCTTAGAGAAGCTTTTCACTGTGGTAAACCTGCCATCATCGATGTTGCCGTAAACCCACAAGAACTCTTTATTCCTCCTAAAGTTACCCCCAAGATGGCCTTTTCTTTTGCCGAATCTCAAGTAAAGGAATGGCGTTTCTTTAAAGCCATTATGAGCTTTATAAGAAGCCATATTGGGGTAAGACACTAATCAAAGTTCAAACCGCTCTTTACAGTGTAACCAAATAAAAGTACCATTTTGGCAACTAAGATAACCCGCTTAATATCAGGACATTTATGTTTTTAAAAGTAAGATTAGTAGCGCTATTGCTGTTGGTATTTTTAGCGTTTAACGTCCATGCCAATGAGCCTAAATTAATTTTTGCCGTCGATGTCATTCGCCATGGTGATAGAACCGCCTTGCGTGATTTACCCAGCAAACCGCATCAGTGGCAGGAAGGGCGCGGTCAGCTAACTGCCACGGGGATGCGTCAATTATATGAATTAGGCACTAAGTTTAGGCAGCGCTATGTGCATGAATCCCAATTACTGAGTGAAAATTATCAACCCAAATCGGTGTTTATCCGTTCCACCGATGTTGATAGAACGCTGATGAGCGCCCAATCCTTGCTTTGCGGGCTCTATCCCATGGGCACTGGTCCAAAAGTTGCGCCAACACACAATGAGGCTGCCTTACCAGGTGCTTTTCAGCCTATACCTATTCATACGAAAAATGATGATGATGGTGATGTATTACTCGTTGATACCCATGGCGATCTTTTTTTGCGTAACTTCCATCAACATGTTAAAACTCATCCAGCCTGGATTGAAAAAGACAAAGCCCTAAGACCACACTATCAGCGTTGGAGTAAAGCAACGGGGGTAGAAATAAAAGAAATTCAACAATTAATTTCTTTGGGAAATATTTTATATATTTATCAACTCAAAGGGATAGCATTACCAGCCTCTTTAACTAAAAAAGATATATCGCAGATTATGGAAGCGGGAAATTGGGCTTTTTGCTATTCGTTTAAACATGAGTCTATTGCAAAAGCGATGGGCAAACCCCTGCTTAGCTTGATTGTGGAAAACTTAAATAAGGCATCTCCTTCAAATGAGTTAAAATACATGTTGTTGTCTGGGCATGATAGTAGCATTCTTGCTTTAATGAGCGCGATGGGGGTTCCTTTAGAGGAAGCGCCAAACTATGCTGCCAATGTGAATTTTGCGGTGTATGAAAAAAATAAAGACAAGCGCTATGTCGTTGTTAGTTACAATGATAAGAGTTTAACCCTACCGAGTTGCCAGGGAACTCAATGTGAACTTGAAGAGTTAAGTAAGCTTGCAGGCGTTATTTAATAGTGGCGCCTTTTAACACTACGGTGACAATAGCCATCTGAACAATAGCTTCGGTTGGTATCATTAATATAATATTCAGCGATGTAATAATCACCAGCATAGTAATTATCAATGATATTGAATCTGGCGCGATAATAAAGCGAGGTTGGCGAGTTACCGCTAATGTCAGGGGTAAGGCTGCTACAACCCGATAAAGCCAAAAGAAGGCTGCCCAGTGCAATAATTCTTAAAGACATGAAACCCCCACGGTTTTTAAAGACGCTCTTTTTAAATGTAGTTCAACTGTGCAGTTGTAAAGTGTAATTGCACTAATTTTGTAAAAATTCTATGTTACAGTGAATTTTTCATCCATTTTGGTGACAACATGAAGACATTAACCCAGAGGGAATTAGCCCTTGTCTGCGCAGGGATGAGTCAGGATGATATGCTTGATAACGCGGGCCTGTATGGCGCTGTTATTGGCAGCATCGGTGGTGGGCTCTTGGGAGGCTTCTATGCGAATAAACTGTCACTGTTGTTGATCCCAGTAGGAGGCTGCCTGGGTGCTGTAGTGGGGTTTTATGTTGGTGTCTTTTGCGGCGCATTAATTGGCTTGCCATTTGCGAGCTACTACGGGCAAGCGGAATAGGTTTTTAGCTTATCCCTTAATATTGAATACCGTAAATTGATTCCCTGATCATCTATCTCTTATCCCGCCTATTCTATTTGCTATGATATGAGTCTACGTTGTTATGACAAAAGCCAAAAAGGCCTGCAACATAATCACTGAGTGGAAAATCATGCATTATTTTTATCTACTATTAGCAATTATTGGTGAAGTCGTTGCTATTAACGCACTAAAAGCCTCTGAAGAATTCACTAAACCCATACCGACCGTTATTGTTGTCGTGGGGTATTGTTGTACCTTTTATTTTTTAACCTTAGCGTTAAGAGTTATCCCTGTTGGCATTGCGTATGCTATATGGGCAGGAATAGGGATTATTATCGTAACATTAGGTGCTTATTATTTGTTTAATCAAGCGCTCGATAAACCTGCCATCATAGGTATAACTTTTATTATTATTGGTGTTGTGGTGATTCAGTTATTTTCATCCACGGTTGGCGAATAAACACCTTAATTGCGATAGCGCTCTCTACCTCTGCAATATTTAAGGTTTTAAAAATAAGCCGTTAACTTTCTCCTCTTTTAGGCTAATCTAACTATAAATTGACTATTGCTTGTTTCTAGTGTTACTGTTTAGTATAAAATACGCTACAAATAGACAAATGCATGTTTGCAGGGGTTTTCAGGTGACAAGCTTTATAGGTAGTAGTATGAGTATATATTTTCGCTACTGCTGCCCCGTTTGTTTTCCTCCTTTGCCATTTGATTAGTTTGTTCAAAACTTCTTCACATAAGTATGACAATACGGCATTTTCCGCGTTTTATCGTAATACGCTTGGTGATAATTTTCCGCCGGCCAAAAAATGCTAACAGGAATTACCTTGGTTGCCACTTTTTCGCCTGTTTGCTCAAGCTGATGGATTAATTTGTGTGCCATTTGCGCTTGTTCATCATCATAATAAAAAACAACACTTAAATACTGCTCGCCAATATCTGGGCCTTGTCCATTGGTTTGAGTTGGGTCATGAATTTCAAAAAAGAATTTTAATACTTTTTCAAGTGTTACTTTTTTAGGATCAAAAATCACTCTCACCACCTCAACATGGCCTGTATGGCCACGGCAGACTTCCTCATAGGTAGGGTAGGCTTTATGGCCACCACTATAACCTACTTCAACTTTAAGTACGCCAGGTAATTTTTTAAACCAATACTCAACACCCCAAAAACAACCTGCCGCAACAATCACTTCTTGTGAATCTTCTACGTTAAGATCAGCGACAAAATCTAAGCTTAGGGAATTAACACAATGACGTGTGTTAAGGGTGGTCAACCTTTCACCATGAAATACATGCCCAAGATGCGCATCGCAGCGCGAACATAAGATCTCTGTACGCTGGCCATCTTTATCAGGGAGCTGTTTTACCGAATGAGGAATGGGTAAATCAAAACTTGGCCAGCCACAGCCTGAATGAAATTTATGTGTTGCCCGAAATAGAGCTAAACCACATTGGCGGCACAGATAAGTGCCGGGGGAGTCTTGTTCATCATACTCCCCGCTAAAAGGGTGTTCGGTACCCTTGTCTTTTACTATGTTAAGGACATGAGGTTGTAAAGAATTGGTTTTATAAGCCATATGCACCTTAGGAAGTTTTTACTCAATTATATAGCGTTTTGCTAACAGCATTAACGTTTCATTTATAATAAAGGTAATTTGTTTTTCTTGTAACGATGGATCGGTAATAGGCTGCTGAAATTGGTCAACTAACACAAACGTATTTTGTTTAATCATGTTATCTATAACATGCTCAAGATCAGTAATCGTATGCGTACCATCAAGCAAAGGTAGTATCTCGTGTGCAATCTCGGTTAATAAAATATTTTCATGATAAAGATTAGTCACTAAAGGCGCGTGCATTGCTTGCACTCTTGCGAGTAAAGAGGCGCTTGGCTTGTTAGTAAATTGTGGGTTTTTATTAATTTGGGAATTTAAAAAACCATAAGCTAAGTTAAGCTGATTAACATCTGCAGCAGAAACGATCTGTTTAGTTAAAAGGCTAGAGCGAAAACGTCGGTTTTGCAGAAGATCTTGTTGTTGGCTGTAAGTGACATCAAAAATATTTTCCTCAAATTCAAAAAAGGTAGCATCACAAATATAGTTAAAACCATGCTGCTTTGCTTGGACGATAAATTCATGAAAATAAACAGGATGATGTGCAGTATTTAAATGCTCGTGCTGTAATTGGTTATCTGAATGGGAGGCAACGAGCTTTACTTCTTCGCTTAGTAATATGTCAAAAGGGGTTTGGGGTTTTTCCAAGGATTTTGCTAAAGCGTCAATAAATTTATGCACATAAAGCAAAGGGTTACTAGGATTTTCTTTAACAACCTCTAACATCAGATGGCGCACGATGTTACCTATTGCCCAAGCAGGGTAGGTATTATAGCTGATATAAGCAATCCCATTATCGTTAAGGTTATTTTTGAAAATGCGAAAAATACTCTCTCTAATGGGCTCTTCTACCCAAGAATATAAACCATGGCAGATAATATAATCGTATTTATCTTGGCTTTTATAATCAAGGATAGATTCAGCTAAAAATTGCACATTGGTTAGTGCTAATTCTTGGGCAGTTTTTTTTGCGTGCTTTATATCCTCAAACGCAATATCGATGCCTAGAAAATTACTATTGGGGTAATAAAAAGCCAAAGGGATGAGATTTCCGCCACTGGCACAGGCCAGCTCTAATACACGTGCATTATTGGGTAGGGTAGTTTCAAGCTCAAATGCTTGGCATAGTTGATATAAATGCACAAGATGCGTTTGTTTAATGGCGTAGCTTTCATAGGGTACAATCAACGAAGTTTTATTTTGAAAGCTCATGACGCCCTTAAGCTTGTGAAGCAGTATACTATTGAGAGCAAAAGAATGATAAATTAGTTCAAAAGCATGTAATTACACGTAGCAAATAATGCCCTCTATCACTCACACTACTCTAAATCAATAGATTTAGGTGAGGCAGGGGTTACCCCTTCTGTGGAGGATAATGTTTCTTCTACGCTTAATATCAATGAACTATCGATTTTTTGTTTTCCTAATTTAAGCTCTATTTCATCAAGTACAGCTTTCAATTCATTTAAAGTCACAGCATGTGTAATTTTAAGTTTAGTATCCTGAATATAGTCGGTACCTGTGCGAGTTGAAAAAGTCAAAGTTTTTTTGCTTGATTGCAGTTGAGAGTTTTGCACTTGGGTTGGTAGAACATCAAGCAAGGCTTTTCGAAAGTTTTCGATAAGATCTTTTTGTTCAGCAGTCAATAACGCAGAGCCAAAAGTAACAGAAGGCATTCGATGGTGCGCTTTATGAGAAACTTTACTTTGGCTCTTTTTATGTTTATTTTCAAAATACGCTTGAAAACGATCAAAACCTTTTCTTTGGTCTGGGTGAAAGGGTAAAATGTATGTCTTTAAAAACTGCATTTTTAATTCAAAATTATCCTGTAGCATCCATTTACGGTAGTGCTTATTATTTGTTAGTGATTTTATATCACAATTATAAAATGCAATTTGCGCACTCAAGGAAGAATACAATTGATGAAGCTCACTATTATGATCATACTCGTGTTTTTTCCCTAAAATACACGTGCCAAGCTGGCTTTCAACCCATGAATTTTCGGGAAGTAAGTTTAATTCTTTAAGCGCAGAATACTCCTTGCTAGAGATCAAACAAGCTCTTAAAGATTTTAGATTCGTTTCACTATCCAAATACTCAGTCCAAAGAATGCATTCAACTGGTTTTTTAAGAGAGTGAAAAATCTGGTTATCTTCTTCGTTTGCTGATAAGCGTTGATTAACGGATAATAATAAATTACTAGAAAAAAGAGACGTTAGTTTTATTTTCTCCTGCATGGGCAGGTAATCTGGAAGGTAAGAGGTGAGCGTTTTAAAAAGATCGAAAGAGACACTATTGTGGCCAACCTCAATGTCTAAAGGATCAACGATATATTTTTCAATAAATCTACCTTTAAATTCATCAATAGAAAACCAACTAATTTCATCAGATTTTTTGTATTTCCCTGCTTCCACGGCCATTTGCATTTCCATTTCAATATTCGTGTCTACATCCTTTTCCATTTCTTTTTCTTTGGTTACATCGGCTTCATTTAGCGTCTCTTGACCATAGTTTTCATTTGCAGAGGTATCAATCATATCGGGGCAAGCCTTAATTTGCTTAGCAATAATAGTGTTCATGGAGACTTGCATGTTATCTATGATCTCAATTAACTCATCCTCACTATATAAAGCAGCCGCTTTGTCTTTAAATGTTTTTAATAAGGTGTCTCTGATTGCTTCAAATTCTTTTGAAGTAGAATTCATTTTCCTGACACTGGAAAATAATTGACACACATCCATCACTTGCTTGTCGAATAAGATATCCTCAAACGCTGTAAAATAACGGTGGTCATTTGAAGCGAGCATTTTTTCAATCAATTGATTGCGGACCACATTGGCCAACATGTATCGTGTTGCCATCACATTGTCTTTAGCAATCTTGTCTAATTGAATTTGAAAGGTGTAATTCAAGATATCAATAAGATTAATTTCCTCTTTATTGATATCAGATTGAACCGCCTGATCAACCACTAGGGTAATAGTCTGATTCATGGCAAGTGCTCTCATACGCATCACCCCCTGTAATAATTTGCTCAAAAGCGTTGAGTGCCCGCAAGTTACCACTGAATTTGCATTGGGCGGTTGTTTTATATCGATACCAATGGTATGGCTTTGATCATAATAAACTAAATATTGTTCATTTGATTCAATTTTTAGTTTTTTCTTGATTTCATCTGGATCCGTACTTCCTATCAAAATGGTCTTAGGATGGGGATTATTGATTTCACTAACCGGCATCGCGGTTAGTTTATCTTGATCATTGAAATATAGAACATATTCAATTTTTTTGTTAGGTGGTTTCATCGCCATTCGCAGCGCAATCATTTTATTAGATAAACCCTTGAGCGTACCTCCTACATCGATTATCGAACTGGTATTCTCCTTCATTTGTGATATTAATTCATCACAAATATCATTTGGTAAATATTTTTGCAGTTTGACAACAGGGGTTTTTTTTCTGACAAGATGATGAATGGTTTCTCCATCTGTGCCTTTGGCCAAATCATAGTCAAAAGGTTGCATTCGTGGGTCAAAAATATCTGGGGACAATACCGTGCCCGAAAATCCCTGCACGGTCTTAAACTGACTGGCATGATTGATAGAATTATGCCTCAGCAATAACGTATCAATACTAATTTCAGGCAAAATGTAGTTAAGCAAACAATATTGGACTAAGGGCGCGTTATATCGATTTTTTTCATAAAGTTCATTGAGGGACTCATAACTTAATTCAGTGTTGAGCAATTCAGGATTTAAGCCGCTGATTTCTCTAAAGCGTTTGGCCGATTTGGTGTCTATAATTCGCTTTGTTTTAGGGGAGGCTTCCTTTTCATCTTTTGCTTGTTTTTGGAAGGCTTCGACAAAGTGCTTAAAGATACAAGGGGTAATACCATATTTTAAATGGTAAAATATAGTATAATTCATCGTTTCAAAGGGACTGGTAAACTGAGAGTTCTCACTTACCACATCGGCATAACGATAGGGCTTTGCCAAAGCTCCTTGTGTGGTATTTAACTCCTCGATCAATTTTGTAGGACCATAATGTACCAGCGGATCGCGAGATAACGTTAATTTTAACAAATTACTCATTTGCTCTTTAATAATATAGGCGGATGCTTTTTCTTCGTTTGGGATAGAGGCAAATTGCTCAGGTACAGTTTCTCCTTTGAGGAAGCCTTTCCATTCATCAATGCTTATCATGGGATACGTAGTGAATAAATGGAATAATGGGTTTTCAGGTGACTGATTAGTGATTAAGATATTAGTGCATTCTTCAAGTAATTTATCTAGTTCCTCTTGTGTAAAGCTCGCATCTGGTTTTGAGATAAAATCATATAAATTGGAATCTTTGAAGGGGGTATTTTTAAAGAAATTAATAAAGGATAAATCATATTCAATATACTTCGTGTTTAGATTTTCTGAAAAGCCTGCTAAGGAAAAATTTCTTTCCACACGTATATCATGAACGTCGTGAACTTCATCGATCAGCACATCACCTTGATTACGTATTAAAAAGAGTATATTTTTCATTAGCGAAATAGAGTCCTTGTCCTTTTCATGATTTGTTTTTTCAAGCTCTAGCATTTTTAATTCTAAATCTTCGAGCGATGTTTTGTTCATGACAACAAAGGATTTGTTTTTGATCATCACTTTTAACTGATTTAATTGAGCACTGAGAGTGGAAGGGCTATAATCTCCATTTCGATTGAAATAAAATGGATAAATATCTTGATTAAATAAACGTTTTGCAACTTTTGCCATATCTGCATAATTAGTATTTAATAGCGCATCTGGAACGATAATGATGGAGAGATTATTTCCCTTCGCTTTACGCAGTGCCAATAGTGGTAAGAGAACTTTAGACTTTCCCCCTCCCATGATAAGCTGCATGACTTGGCTCTTGAATTCTCCGGTCGGCGTTGTCGATAATAAGCTGATTAAAATCTCATATTGCTTTTTAGAAATTAAGACGCCTTCTAACGCCTCAAACAATAGAAATTCAGGATACCTATCAACGTCATAAACTCTTTCTTGTAAGTGCCACTTATAAATATCAGGAACAATTTTTTCTAGCTCTTCTCTTGAATTGATCTTGTTCTTCGTTAAATCAAGAAATTTCGTATTCATTGCTTGTTGTGATTTAAGATATAAATATTTTGTATGCAATTGTCTAAGTTGAGAAATTTTATCTGGTGATAAAAGCGTATCATTCTCATAACCTACAAGATTATTTTGAATAAACAGACGATTTAAGTCTGACATCGACACTGTCTTGCGCCGTTTAGCTAAAATTTCAGTTCTGTATTGATTCGAAGTCAAAACAGAATTTGCAAGTTTTAACATTTGCTTTTTTATTTCATTTTTATCCTTTTTTAAATTAGTATTTTCAACTTTAGTGTCTTCAACAAGTCTTTCAATATTGGTTACGTTTGAACCAACTGGTTTTTCCATCAAAGTATTAAGAATTTTTTGATATTTTTGTTCAAGTTTTTCATATTCAGCTCTCGCGTAGTGGTAATCCTCATTTGCTCTAGCAATAGCCTGTGTGGTAAATGCAGTTGGTGATGGCGTTGCAAATAAATCTGTTTTGGCTTGTTTTGATTCAAGGTCGTAGTCAATATCAAAATTCATTTTAAGATCTTTACATTGTCTTAAAATAGTTTTTGGTATTTCACGCTCATCTATTTTGATACCGTCGAACGATTGTGTAGGTGAGCTGGCATCTTCTTCAAGGGTGTCAGTATAAGCATCGGGAGACATTAAGTTTAATAAAATGGATTCATCCAGTGGTAATAACCGCATTTCCACAGGTATATTTTTAAACTGCCTTGCATATAGTGCAAGCCAATCGGTAATGGTTTGTTTCAAAGCCTGCTTATTAATCGCTTTAGGAAGTCCTTCCCAAGGTTTAATTTTAAAACGTTCTTTTTCTTCCTCTGATATTTGAAAATCCTCTTTAAAGATAAGGTACCTGGCAAGTTGCGTGGCCAATTTGAGTTTGATAGCAATTAATGTTGGATGATTAAGCTTTGTCTTTTCTGCTTTTTTATAACGAGGATCACGCTCATCGAAAATATTTCGTGGAATATCATTTAAAATCCAGTTAAGCATTTGAAGTTCTTTTACCGATCCTGTAAATCCGCCTTCTTTTTTGATGTAATCTTCCAGAGCTAAAAAGGCTTTTTCATAATCATGCGATCCAAGGTAAATATAAATAGCATGTAATAAATCCCCTTGGCTTTTTGAAATAAGCTCTGCATCTTTCAAAACAAATTCACTGTATAATTGCGAGTTTTCATAATCATATTTACGACAATCATGCTTAAATGGCTTATAGTCTTTTTCGTCTTTCTTCGTCGTTTTATACTCGTTTTCATCATGAAAACAATCGTTCAGATCGAGCGTAAGGGGTTTATGTTTTTGCGTCATTTGCTCTTGTTTATCAGTCTCTGGTTTAAGAAGAAACTGTTGATTGGGTGTTAACACAATTGTAGCGAGATTGGATGAAGGATCGATGGGGATAAGTTTGATATAATGCTTAAAATTTTCATTGATATCATTAACACTCTTTAAATCCACTTTATATCCAGGATAGATGTCTGATGTGATTTCTAATCCGGATGTTGTTTGTTCTCCTTTAAAGGATAAATTGTATCGCGGCAACTCAATTAAAACACTAGGGGTAACTGTTTTACTATGCCACGCCATTATATATTCAGGACTTTCAAAGTCAGCAAAACGTGAGAGTAAGTAATCAGGGTTGTCTAAAGATAAAAATTTATAATCCGTTACTTCATTATTTTGTATTAAATATATTTCTTTATTCGAATATAAATATTTTGGTTCTTTACCGTTTTGTTTTGTTATTAAAAATTGAGATGAATTATTGAAGTTCGCCCATACATCACAGGTCTTATCGTGTAGTATCCTCGGTAAATTTTTCAAATACTGTGAAGGATCACTTTCTCCGGTATTTGTGTGAGCTATCAATTCCCACCATTCACTAAGACTTTCCCTGTTTTTTAAATCAAATGCTTTTTGAACCACTCTGTGGCTGCTATCTAGGGCAAATCTAACGTGATTACCATTTGATTCAAAAGAAATATAATCAAAAAAGTGGGTATTTTGATCATCATAGTAATTTACTTTTGCCGTAAAATCCATTTCAGGAAATAGCTTCTTAAAACTGGGATTTGTATAGGCTGCCTCAGGAACACAGCAGATCTCCTCTGCTTTAACGGTAGTAATTCCGCTTGAAATATCAACACTTATCTTGGCTTCTTTATTCAGAATTAATGATCCCTCAATCGTCCAGCTACTATTTATTTCAGGATGGAACTTGCGCATCAGATCTTGCAACTGATTATCTTTTAAGTGATGTAGTTGCATCACAAGATTGTTATTTGAATTATCTAGTAATTTTTTTAATAACAGCATGTCTGGAGGGTAAGGGAATTTGCCTAGAAATATTTTTGCCTGTAAATATAATGCTAATTCACTTGGTTCAAGTTTTTTCTTATCTCCTAGCATTAATATAGCCGTTCGATACAGTCGAGATTGAGTGATGTAGGCATTTTTCTTAATTTTATCATTGGTAAATTCTCTATTTTCAGGATTATAATTGCTAATTAAGGTTATAATGCGCTCATCTAGTTTTTGCATCCTTGTATTCACATTGTCATTATCCATATCAATTAAGTGAGGTCTCATAAAAGCATATATGTCAAATAAGTTTAATAAGCATTTATCAATAAATTCGCCATCAATATGCTTTTTAAAACCCGTTTCAAGCAAGTCAAAAAACGTTTCAAAAGCTTCTAATTGATTCACCTTTGCAAATTTAATAGCTTGGGTGTTAAATAAATTAATCCAGATTAATTTTTGATAATCCGGATCGGCAATTTTATCCATATTATTTTTCATATAATCAATTGTTTTAATAAATTGCGTGTTAGGATTTGAGCGGGTATGCAATATTTCTCTAAATTGAATGTTTTTAATATTACTCTTATCTATTGCTGTATGAACTTGAATATCATTTGCAGATGTGGTTTCTTGCGTAAAATGTAAATTATTTAAAAAGTCTTTTTTGTTATCAAAAACAGTTTTTGAAGAATCTGGATAATACAAATCTTGTATAATTGGTTTATAGTCATCTTCACTCACAAAGGCATTTTCTTTTGAAAAATAGGGCTTAAAATTATATTCAAATTTTCCAGTGGGATCGCCGGTTGCTTTTAACTTTAAGCTCCCGAATTCCACGGTAGGACAGCTATTTTTATCTTGCAGCAATCCACCTAAACGTAATAAGTTTATAGCACTATGATAAGTATTCTTAGCTTTAAATTGCTCGAGAATCTCAGGGGGAAGTTGCTCAGATAATTTTACATAGTTCGGCGAATGCGAATTGCTTAACTCGTGTGCTACAAAATTTGCCACTAATCTTTCTTGCTCTTCTTGGGGGATGGTTTCACGCGAGACAACCGCTGCTACTTTTTTATCAAACATTGACTGCCTTTTTGCTTCCTCGATTGCAGCGTCAAGATATTCTTCAATTTTGAAATCACTGCGTTCGATAAGCGCTTTTAACAGTTCAAGAGGCTCCGCGGACTGAGTTTTGCCATGTTCATGATGAGTATGTATGAGCGCATTATCTATCATTTTATCACTGGCACTTGCACTATATAAGTTATTATTCTCTAATTTCTTTAAATTATCCATTAGGAAATTAGAGAAAAATGCATCCTGTGAAAAGTCGTGCAGTTCGTTAAATCGAACATTCGCTTTTTCCACTATTAAAAGCATTTTTTTTAACAAGGGGGTATCTTCAGGTATAAAATCTTTTCTGATCGTTCTGGTATAAAGTGAAAGGTATTTTTCCATGGCATTTAGTAATCGCACAATTGTATTGCTATCTAATTTTGTTATGTCATCAATGCTTGTTAATGAAATAGCATCAAAAACATTTGAAATGGTCTTTTTTCTCGTGTAAGGACTTTCCCCAAATCGTTTTGTGATTTCTTCTGATTGGGAAGAGTTTGGAAAGTCTTCAGAAATTGAAATAATATCACTGATGCTTTTTATGGTATATTCACGACTAACACCAGCTTTTCGTTCAGCAGCACGCTCTCGTTTAAAAGGCCAAATAATTGGACCGTAGGACCATGAATTTTGTAAATGCATTTCCTTGCTGGTGGGGGTAAGCCGCTCAATGATTTTGGCTCTTTTTAAATTTTCAACCTTTTGTTCTTTTTCGTCAGCATAGAGTTGGATGGTTTCTAAAAAGCGTAACACCTCAATAGAATCCGCTTGGCTTAAGTTTAATGACTCTTTTTCATTAATTAAAAACTTGGCAGTTTTCTCAATCGCATTATCAATTTCGCGCTTAATTTCAGGATTATTAAGATCGCCAATAGATTGATGCTCCAAAACGAAATCAAGTAAGGATTGAAGGCGAACAATTAATTTGGTATGGCAATATTCCTTCTCAGTAAGCAAATCTTTTAATAAGGCGCTCTGAATGACTTTGTAACTACAATTTCCAGATTGCTGTGGCATAATAAATGTTTTACTTTCATATAAATCTTTTCGTTCTGTTGCATTTATTTCATGTAATAAACCTGGATATGTTTCTTTTACATATTTCAAAATTTCACTATCACGTTCTTGCTCAATTTTGATGTTCGATAATTTCTTAGTCATTTCCCAGGGGAGCGTTATTTCTTCAATAAGCACCCCATTGGATATCAAGGCATAATGCGCTAGTCCTTTATCGTCTTTATATATTAGGATGTTATTATCGTAGAATTTTCCTGGGGTTGTGTGGATGTCATATTTTTGATCATTGGGCAGCCTTTGGACTTTCCAATCCTCAAAACCTGTGATATCAAAATAAACTTTTTTTTCATTCATCTCTCGTGTTGTTATACCAGGATCAACGTTGTGAGAGGCTATCTTTTCTAGAAGCTTCGTGATGTTTGATTCATTATAATTAAACTCATAGGCTTTAAAACAATGATATCTTTTCCTGCTATCGGCACCTTTTTCTTCGTGATATTCAATCCCTGCACCGGTATTGTATATTTTGAGCAGCACCTTGCCCTCTATTTTTTCAAGGCGATAGACCATCGCATGGCCGCCTTCAGAACCTATAAATCCCCCACCAACAGTAAGAGAAGAGTTTTCCTTAAAACTTGCCATCATCTTTTGTATAGCGAGGCCTATGTTTCCTTTTTTATTTCCGTCAATTTCGCGGCTCGTTTCTCGTATTTCAGTAAGCGCCTTCTCGACTAGAACCATTTTTTCTTTAGGGATGATGAGATTGGCTTTGTTTCTTTCTAGGATCTCAAGAAGATAGCTTGAAGTATTTTGCATAACGTTACCTTCCAGTTTGGTATTTCGCATCTTATAACCTGAATTAATATGGGCGAAAAGACTTAAATTGGGTGATTGATGAATTTCATTTTGACCTTCAAGCATAGAACTTAAAACAGGAGACTGAAATGGCTCACTTTTAAGTCGACTTTGCAAATCACGAGATTGGGTATAGACGCTGCTTTTGTGTTGTTTAAATAATGCTATCATTTCTTCTTTGTTTTCTTTTTCAGCAATATCTAAAGGGGTTCTTTTTGTTTTGTCCATCACATGGGGGTAAACCCCTTTTTCGAGCAAGATTTTAACAAATTCGACATTGCCCATTTCAACTGCAATGTGTAATGCATTTTTATTCTCTGCGTTCACAAAATTAATATCAATATCAGAACCCTCAAGCATTAATTTAGCCGCATCTAGCTTATTGTTTTTTAAGGCATAGAGTAGTGCGTTATCAGTCCCTATTAAAGTATTAATTTCAGTAGGAACCATCTCCATGAATACAGCTAAACTGGCATTGGCATTTTTATCTATCAATATCTGAAGTAATGTTGGCGCCCTTTCTTTGGGCTTAAAGGGGACTTTTTTCTCTAACAGTAATTTTACAACAGCCGCATGATCTTTTTGTTCAAGAGCAGGCAAGTAATACGTACCAAGACAATTATCCTTAAATTGTTTAACACTGTTCAACGCTATAGTACTACCAATCAATGCCCCAACCAATTCGGGTTTGCCAGTTCTGATTGCATCCATAAGGGTTTTATGATAGGGGTCACTTTCAAAAAAACTACGTAATAAGTTTCTATATTCTTGACATTTCGCACTTTCAACTGACAATGGTTTCGCTTGAGCGCTTAACTTATCAACTTTATTATTGGTGACGTCGATGATCGTCTGTATTTTACGAAGCAAAGTGGTATCGTTATCTTGGATCTCTTTTACTATATCTTCGATGCAATAACGTATGATATCTCTATTGTCCGAATCATTTTCATATGTATCAGCTTCTTCATCATCATTTTCATGAATGTCTCCTTTAAAATCAAAAAGTCTCTTAATGTTTTCACTGTTTTTTTCGACAAAGGTATCTTCTTTGGCAAGCTCATCTATAACACTAAAAATAATGGCTTGTAGTTTTAGATACTTATTCATGGCCAAATTACCTAAATAAATAGATATATATTTATGACAGGCAATTTAATGAGAAGTTCTATCTTGTGTAGTGGTTGTGTAGTGGTATTAAATGTTTGTAAATTCAAAAAGTTATTTATGCTGAAGTAAGGGTACTTCATAGGGGAAGGATGTGCTCGATAGGTGCATTTTGCTATGACCACATGCGAACTATACCGTTTAAATCTTACATGCCAATGATCCCGATCAAAAGCATGTAATTACAACGACTAAGTCGTTGCTGCATAATCCTTTGCTATTTTTTCTATCGCGCTTTTGGCTTTCACTTCTTCGGTTACCCACAATCTATCAATTTCAGCAAAAGCAGAATGATTATGGATAGATTCAAAATTTTCAGAGCTAATTTTATAACCCATGACGGACTCTAATTGTTCAATGCTACCAGCAACATCGCGCACCATATCTTCTACAAATTTAGGATTATCATAAGCGCGCTCAGTCACGGCTTTTTCATCCGTGCGTTTTAAAATGCCATATAATTCACAGGAAGCTTTGCTCTCTACTAATTGAATAATTTCAATGAGGGAAAGCGTTGGGTTGGCACGGACAGTAACGGTAATATGTGAGCGTTGATTGTGCGCGCCATAATCCGCAATTTCTTTGGAACAAGGGCATAAACTGGTTACGGGCACAACGACGGTAACAAAGGTGTGGACTTCGTCGTGCTCTAAAATACCCCGAATACTAACGTCATAATCCATCAAGCTGGCCACCTGAGAAACAGGCGCAATTTTTTTCACGAAATAAGGAAAATTCACTTGAATAAAGCCATATTTTGCATTTAAGCGTGCAACCATGGTTTCTAACCAATGCGGAATGGTGGCAACACTCATCACGGTTTCATCTTCGTTCAATAGCTCTACAAAGCGAGACATGTGGGTGCCTTTTACATCTTTAGGCAGATCGACCAGCATGTCAAAATGCGCAACCACATGTTGACGTGTTAATCCACGTGAAGGGGTAAAATCTTCAAAAATCATGGGGTGTCTCAAACCACGGATCCCGACACGATTAACGGGCAGGTTACGCCAATCGGGACTACTTTGGATATCAACAACCGAGCTATTCATCATACTGTTAACCCTAAACTATGCAGATTAATTAATTATCGTGACTCTACTTGAGAATGATTCTCAACACAAGAGTGGTTTCTGACTTTTTCTAGAATATTCTCTAAAATGTGCGCCTCGCTTAAGTGACAACTTTCTAACATTTCATCGGGCGAGGCATGCTCAATGAAGTGGTCCGGGATCCCAAGATTAAGGATCTGATTGCGAAAGCCTTGATTTAATAAATACTCATTCACAGCGGAGCCGGCGCCCCCCATTATCGCATTTTCTTCAAGCGTGACTAAGGTGTCGTGCGCTTTAGCTATTTGTGCGATCATCAATTCATCAAGGGGTTTAACAAAGCGCATATCCACAACGGTAGCGCCAAGCTTGTTTGCTACATTAAGTGCTTGTGGCAATAAGGAGCCAAAACTAAGCAACGCTATCTTTTGGCCCTGTCGCACTAAGTTTGCTTTACCGATGGCAATCGGGGAGCAATCTTCCTCTAGGGTGACTAACGGTCCGCTGCCTCGGGGATAGCGAACTGCCGCAGGAGCGTTGGCATACAGTCCAGTCGTTAACATTTTGCGACACTCGTTGGCATCAGAGGGTGCCATGACAATCATATTCGGGATAGCGCGCAAATAGCTTAAATCAAAATTACCATTATGGGTTGGGCCATCCCCCCCCACTAAACCTGCTCTATCAATCGCAAACAATACCGGTAAATTTTGGAGTGCCACATCGTGAATCAGTTGATCATAGGCGCGCTGTAAAAAAGTAGAATAAATCGCAACAACCGGTTTTAGGTGCTCACAAGCAAGGCCCGCTGCCAAGGTAACGCTATGTTGTTCGGCAATGGCAACATCAAAATAACGGGTAGGAAATTTTTTAGAAAAACGTACCAAGCCTGAGCCTTCGCACATCGCAGGCGTGATGGCCACTAAACGGGGCTCTTTGTGCGCCATTTCACATAGCCAATCACCGAAAACTTCGGAGTAGGTTGCCATTTTAGGGCTTTTGCTGGTTGTCGTATTGCTGCTTTGATAAAACCCTTTGCTTACCCCATGATATTTAATGGGATCGGCTTCTGCAGGGGCATAGCCTTTGCCTTTTTGGGTAATGGCGTGGACTAATTGTGGGCCTTTAATGTCTTTAATATTTTGTAGTGTACGCACCAGGCTATTAACGTCATGGCCATCCACGGGGCCAATATAGTTAAAACCCATTTCTTCAAACAACGTGCCAGGCACAACCATCCCTTTAAGATGTTCTTCTGTTCTTCTAGCAAATTCCCACATGGGAGGAATACGCTTAAGAACCTCTTTGCCACTTTTGCGCACGGAGGTATACATTTTACTCGAGAGAATGCGGGCAAAATAATTAGATAAAGCGCCAACATTACCTGAAATCGACATATCGTTGTCATTAAGAACGACTAAGAGATCCGCTTTCAATGAGCCTGCATGATTGAGTGCCTCAAAGGCCATGCCCGCCGACATAGCGCCATCGCCAATTACAGAAACAACTTTACGGTTAATGCCAAGCTGTTTATTCGCAAGGCTCATCCCTAATCCTGCACTAATGGAGGTACTAGAGTGGCCAACGCTAAAGGTGTCGTAAGGGCTTTCTTCACGACGCGGAAAAGGGGCGAGGCCGTCTTTTTGGCGGATGGTATGCAGTTTGTCTCGTCGTTCGGTTAGAATTTTATGGGGATAGGCTTGGTGCCCAACATCCCAGATCAGCCGGTCTTCAGGTGTATTAAATACATAATGTAAGGCAATTGCCAACTCTACTGCGCCAAGACCAGCGCCGAGATGCCCGCCTGCTTGATTAAGCGTTTCTAGCATAAATTCTCGCATACTGCTTGCCACCTCAGGTAGTTGTGACAAACTTAATTTGCGTAAATCCTGCGGAGAATTAATGCGATGAATAATGCTCATTACTTAGTTCGCTCAAGAATATAAGTGCTTAACGTACGTAAAAATTCTGCTTTGTTGCCAAAGCGCTCAAGGCAACGATTTGCTTGTTGGTACCAATAGGTTGCCTGCGCATTCGCTTCTTCGATGCCAAGCAAAGTTACAAAAGTACATTTTTGATTTTTCACATCTTGCCCGGTTGTTTTGCCTAAGGTTTCGCTATTGCTCATGGCGTCTAAAATGTCGTCTTTGATTTGAAAACAAAGGCCAATAGCGTTGCCAAAATTATGTAATTCAAATAAATCAGCTTCATCAGCTGCTTCGCTTGCCAACGCGCCACATTGTACACTGGCCGCAATCAGAGCCCCAGTCTTTGCTCGATGCATTTCCATTAAATTCTCTAAAGAAAGGGTTTTACCCTGGGCGCCAAGATCAAGACTTTGGCCTTTCACCATGCCATAACTGCCAGAAGCTTTGGCCAAAACACGGATAATCTTCAAGGCAGTCAACTGATTCAGGTGGGAAAGTTGATCTTCATGTGAGAGCAACTCAAAGGCAAGCGTTAGTAAGGCATCTCCCGCTAAAATGGCCTCGGCCTCACCAAATACTTTGTGACAAGTTGGTTTACCCCGGCGCAAATCATCATTATCCATCGCGGGAAGATCATCATGGATTAAGGAATAGCAATGGATGAATTCAACGGCTAAAGCGACAGGGGTAAGCGCTTCCTTGGAAGCACCAAATAGCTCACCCGCACTAAAAACAAGTAAGGGCCTTAATCGTTTTCCCCCGTTTAAACAGGCATAGTGCATGGCTTTTGCGAGGGGGGTTGTTTCGCTAGGCAAATAACGGCTTAAAAGGGGAGGGATCCCTTCTTGGCATTCCTTGAGCCTAGCTAAGAACGACATGGCTTATACCTTCCCATCGATGGGGCCATTCTCATTCATCAATTCACTAACACGTAATTCTGCTTGCTTAAGGGCTTGTTGGCAGGCGCGAGCCAGGGTGATCCCCTCTTCGAATTGTTTTAGGGCTTGTTCCAGGGTTAATTCTCCCCCTTCAAGCTTTTCAACAACGGCATCAAGTTTTTTTAAGGCCTGTTCGAAATCAGGCAATTGAGATTCTGTTTTTTTGTTAGCCACTGGATTTAAAGTCTATAAGAAAATCAAAAAGTTATCCTAGACGCCCTGCCGGGTCAAGGTCAGAAACCCACAAAGGGCCAATAGGCAATGTTTTTTAAGTCTTCTATTCTTAAATAAGCTTGTTTGCTTAGAAGTTATACGCAATAAGTTCCATGTAGAGCTAGAATGATAAATAACCAATATTGTCATCTCATTTAAGACTATAAAGATAATCAGTAGGAGTACAAATGGATTTTGGAACCCTATTAGGTCTCATTGGCGGCTTTGCCGTCCTTTACCTCTCCATTGTAGGAGACGGCGGTAGTATCAAGGGTTTTATAAACATGCACCCGATTATCGTTGTTTTTGGTGGCACGACCGTCGTTTGCGTGATGAAGTTTGGTTTTGGCAAATTTTTGGGCGCCTTCAAGGTTGCAGGGCGTGCCTTTTTGTTTAAGAAATATAGCCATGAAGAAATCATTGAAGAGGCCGTTAAAATTGCAGACGCTGCCAGAAAAGGGGGGTTACTTTCTCTGGAGGGGATGGAAATAAAAAATGAATTTATGAAAAAGGGTATTCAGCTTTTAATCGACGGCCACGAGTCGGATGTGGTGAAGAAAATTTTAAGCAAAGAAATGAACCTCACCGTTGAACGTCATATGTGGGGCCAAAAGGTCTTCAAAGCCATGGGTGAAGCGGGGCCCGCGATGGGGATGATAGGAACCCTCATGGGATTGGTAATCATGATGTCAAACATGAGCGATCCCAAGGCGATTGGTCCTGCCATGGCGATTGCACTCCTTGCAACGCTTTATGGGGCAGTGTTAGCCAATATGGTGGCGTTACCCATTGCAGAAAAATTGGAATTGCGTTCGAACGAAGAGAGGCTTTCTAAATCCTTAGTTATTGATGCGCTATTGGGGATACAAGTAGGGCAAAATCCGCGCGTTATCGAAGAAGCTTTAAAAAATTATCTCCCTCGCAGCAAACGAGGCAGTAGCGTAAATGACGCAGCATAGTGATGATGATGATGCACCGGCGCACGGGCAAAAGGCCGGCGAAGGCTGGGTTGTTACCTTTGCCGACATGATGTCACTCTTGATGAGTTTTTTCGTATTATTACTTTCATTCTCAGAGCAAGATCAAGCAAAATTTAAAGAAGTAGGCGGATCCTTGGAACAAGCATTTGGTGTGCAACGTGATATTGTTGCCTATCAAGTACCTAAAGGGACCAGCATTGTGGCAAGAGAATTTAGTCCGGGCAAACCCAAGCCAACCGCGATGAATGAAGTGCGCCAATCTACCATTGATGATATGGGCGACACGTTAAATTTTGATGCAAAAGACAGGCCCGATAATAAGAAAAAAGAAGATGAGGAAAAAGATGGGTCAAGCGGAAACGGCATTGATAAGCAGGGTAATAAAACGGTTGTGATATCACAAAAACTGGCAAAAGTGCTGCAAAAAGAAATAAAAGAAGGAAAAATTAAAATTTTGACCAAAGACCAACGCGTGATTGTCCGAATTTTAGATCAAGGTTCCTTTGCCCCTGGCGATAATTCTTTGCACCCCGCGTTTATTCCAGTATTAGATAAG
>CAZHSJ010000003.1:0-27074 GCA_964535225.1 Uncultured Candidatus Berkiella sp.
TTGTATATATACTTCTCGATTAAAAGAAACCACTTGAAACACAGGATACCAATAGCTTACCCAACGCCAATCATCAAATTCCGGTTTTATTGTTGCATCTAACTTTATTTTCTGCTCATCTAAAATCTTCAATAAAAACCATCTTTGCTTTTGGCCAATACACATCGGTCGGGTGTCATTTCTTACTAACCGTTTTGGCAAGCGATAGCTTAGCCATTGCTTAGATTCAGCAACAACGCTCACATCTTTAGCTGTCAAACCAACTTCTTCGTGCAATTCTCGATATAAGGTATCTTCCAGTTTTTCATCATCATGAACGCCACCTTGCGGAAACTGCCAAGCATCTTGCCCAACACGACGTCCCCAGAAAAGTTGCCCCTGTGAATTGCTGATGATGATGCCTACATTTAATCGAAATCCATTTTCATCAATCACAATCTTTACCCATCAATCTTTTTTGTTATTTTTTCACATGCTCGGTCAACTCAGCAAACAAAATTGTTATGTTGACCATCTGGATAACCTTAAAATTCCGGCATAGGCAGAGCACTGCTTGCTCTGCCCTACACGGATTAAGATTACAAACTTAACTAGACTAGAATGGGAAGTTATAAACCAGGGAAGCTTTAGCTGTATTAATACTTTGTTGGTCACTTACTAAAATATAAGTGGCGTTATCATTTGCTAAGGCAGCTGCATCCACTGTTTTGCCCTTGGTGTGATAATTCCACTCGCCGCGGAAAGTAACACCATCAAACAAGGGCACTGGCACCTCTGCACCTAACCCAGCAACAATGCGATATGATTGACGTCTGCCATCGTTAGAGGCAATTAAGAAAGGCGCACCTGCTGGTGTGAATAAAGAAAAGCCAATTTTATCTCGGCTGGTTTCTGCGCCAGCGCGAATAAAGGGAATAAAGAAGGGAGATACGGCATAACCAAGACGCCCTGTTAGCGCAACGGCATAGTCACGATGGTAGTTGTAATCACCTGTCCAACCCCGGTTTGGCGTATTAGCATCTGTGAATGCGAAATTAAAAGTATCACGATGCGTATTGTCTACCCAGTCAATGCTGGCTTCAGCGCCAATCACCCAACCATTACATCTTGCTTGATATCCTCCGAGCAAACCCCATGACCAATTGTCATTGTCGTCGCCATTAGCGGTACGGCTAAAACCGGTGACTCTATTCGTGCCTGCATGGGAAATGGTACCTTCAAAATCATCATTGTCATTCCAGTTATAGCTTCCTGAAACGCCCAGCAACCAATTGGTCTCCCATTGCGCCTGCGATGATGTCGACACAGCAGCAAGCGAACATAATACTAAGGCAATTTTTTTCATTTCCATTCCCCTAAACAAAACCTATTCTCATCCTTGAAAAAAAGCAAAGCGCCATACAGCGCTTTGCTAATGTTCGGGGCATTATCATTCAACAATTTAGCCAGGGAAGTTGAATACTAAAGAAGCTCTGGCTGTTTGTTCATGATGATCACCGCCGTTATTTAACGTAAACAGGGTAATATTATCGGAAGCTAATGCTACCACGTTGTCATCTTGATGGCCTCTGCTATGGTAGTTCCATTCTGCTCTGAAGGAAAGACCAGCAATAACGGGTACTGGGAATTCAGCACCAATCCCGCCAACAAAACCCCAATTGTTGTTGCCGCTGTTGTTTGAGCTAGCGGTAATAATGGCAGCTGGGGCAACAGTGGTAATGGTGTAATCAAAATCTCTGTCGCTGTAATCAGCGCCTAAACGAATGTAGGGCATAAAGTAAGGTGATACTTCATAACCAATACGTCCGGTGAGGCCAACAGTAACGTCTCTGTCACGGTTAACAAAACCAGTTACACCACCAATTGCAAGGGGCGCTACGGTTGTGAAAGCAAAACCGTTATCATCATCGTTATCGCCTCTCCAATCTACGTTTACTTCAGCGCCTAATAACCAGCCGTTGCAACGTGCTTGGTAACCCGCTAATAAGCCCCAGATAAAGTGGCTGTCATCGTTGTCATTGGCATAACCATAGGTTGTCGCTACAGGTGCTGCGCCGCCTTGGGAGATGGTTAATGAATAATCATCATCATCTTGCCAAACACCACCAGCAGATACGCCTAATAACCAGTTGCCTTGCCACTGTGCTTGCGCACTTGTCGCTAACAAACCGGCTGCAACACATAAAGCAATTTTAACTTTTTTCATGATTTTCACCCCAAACTAAATGTTAGTTAAGTAAACACAATTTAGGTATAAGCGCTAGTATAAATTTTGTCAAACTTGTACATTATTTTTTAAAAAACCGTCAAATTTCCGACTATTTAGACGCTTTTCTTTTTATTTTTTAACCAATATTGCTAGTGAAAATGTCGACAATTTGACCACTTGCGCGAAATTATTATACAAAATTCATCACAAGCGAAAATAGCACCGCTTGGCTTTTGGGCCTTGCGCTAGCACTCACCGCAGTTTGATTATCGCTCGCTAAGGCATCGGCTGTAATAGCGCTACCCTTTGAGCGAAAATTATACTCTGCTCTGGCAGATAAACCAAACAAATAACAAATGGGCATTTCAACACCAAACCCACCGGTAAGCCGATAAACCCGACGTATTATTTCGAGATCAGCGCTATCTGTTAAATCGCTACTCACCGCAGCAACAATCAGTTTATCTCTACTTGATTGAACCCCTAAACGAATATAGGGTAATAAATTAGGTATGATTTCATAGCCAAATCGCCCGGTTAAGGCAACAATATTACGTTGACTATAGCTTGCGTGACCATTAAACCCGGTATTCAGCCTATCGCTAAAAGCAAAATTTTGATCCCGATTAACTTCTTGAAACTCTATATTAGCTTCAACACCCAACAACCAATCACGACATCTTGCTTGATAACCGCCTAAAAGGCCGCCGATGTAACCATTGTCAATTTGTTGATGTGAAAGAGAGGCTAAAACGAAATCTGGGAAACTTGTGTCGATATCAATGGGCACTTTACGTTCAAGATACCCACCTGATAATCCTAACAACCAATTATTTTCCCACATGGCGTAGGTAACATTACTTAACAAGCTTGCCCAACAAAAACTAACGATGAGCAAAATGTTTTTTAAGGTAGCTCGCATAAAGTTTCTTCTTTATGGGGTAGCAAGGCTACCCCGCTAAGAAAATTATCGACGAATATTCCAAACCACTGATGCAAAAACAGTTTGGGTATAGGGTTTGCGACTTGCTGAAACGATATCAGAACCTTGCGCATCGGTAATATTATTAACTGCTTCTACACGTTTGCCCTTTGTATGATAATCATATTCAAACCGAAGGGTTAAGCAGTTAAATTTGGGAACTGGAACTTCTAAGCCCATGCCACCAAAGAGGCGCACTGAATCTTGACTTGCGTCTGCTGCATTGCGAAATACTGGGTTAGAGTTGTTAATGGTTTGAGCATAGTGAAGATCATCATCACTGTATTCAAGACCAACTCGAACATAAGGCAGTAAATAAGTGGCAATTTCATAGCCCATACGGCCAGATAATCCAACGACCCATTCTCTGTCGTATTCTGAATGCACATTCCATGCGGTATTATCGGAACTGGTATAAGCAAAGTTATTGTCATCACTATCGTTATCATACCAATCGAGATTTAATTCAAGACCAAGCAACCAACGGTTGCATAGCCATTGGTAACCACCAAACAAACCTAAGAACCAGCCTTCATCTTGAAAGCGTGGTACCACGACGGTTTGTCTGCCATCAGACACGTCGGTTACGGTGAGTTCACCACGATCATGAACCAAACCACCTGAAGCACCTACCACCCAACTGCCTTGCCATGCTGCTTGCGAAGGCGCGCAGGCGAAAACTGCGGAAGAAAGACACAAAGCTGTAACGATTTTATTCATGAAACGTACCCCAAACTTAAATTCAGTTATTAAAGAAATATCACTATCTTTCGGTATAATTGCTACTTGGAATTCTGTCAAACAGCTTACGTGAATTCTTTGTATTTGTTAGCGTCAAAAAACTGACATTAAACATCATCTTGAGATCTTACGATTAAGAAAAGTTACTAACAAAGGCCAGAATAAACGTCTGCGTCTTTGGTTGTAACTCAGAATAGGTAATCGGGTTTATCACCCCATCGGTATATACCTTATCTATCTCAATAGTTTTACCTTTGGAATGAAATTGATATTCCATCCTAAATGCCAGGCGCGTACAGGTGACGGGGATCTCAATACCGACCCCACTTAAAAAACGCCAAACCCATTTTTTATTATACGGATAAAGCGTTGGGACATTCGCGATATTGCTGGTGAGGGCAACTTCATAAATGTCTTGTCCGGTTTCTATGCCTAAGCGCGCATAGGGGAAAAAATAATCAACAAATTTATATCCCCCTCTAAAAGTAAAGCCTGTCATCCAATCACGGCGATATTCTGCAATACCTTGCCAACCAAAAAGGCTTGCTGTATCTGAAAATCCAAAACCATGCCATTCATTAATAGGATGACGCTCTAAGCTAAACTCGCCTCCAAATAACCATTTATCACGGGTTCCTTGGTAGCCGGCTAAAATCCCGTAGATAAAACCGAGATCGCTCATGTCTCTGACGACATTCGTTGGCGTAACATTGGGAAAAGCACCATAGCTCACCCGCGTATTTGACGAGCCCCTTCTATCGGCTTGACCGCCATATATACCTAATACAAATTCTTTATCCCAACGCTTTATCCACACATTTTCTGGCCAATGGTGATACAAAGGATGATCTGCAAATAGAGGCGAACAGGATAGCATTAATCCTATCATGAGCCCTTTTCTTAAGTTGTTCACTAATGCATTCATTACATCATCCCTTAAATATTCCACACCACTGATATTTTAGCGATATGGGTTTTTGGATTAAATTTGTTCATGAAAAAGGGATTAAAGCCTACCCCATCATTAATTACGCCAGAACTTTCAATATTTTTCGCGCGTGATTGAAAATTATATTCACCTCTTAAGCTAATAAAAGGTAACAAAGGAGCAGGAATTTCTGCTCCTAACCCAAGCACATAACGCAAACTTGGGGCTTCCCCTTGAGTAATCGTTCTAAAATTATAAATGGCCGGATCGCCTGAAAAAGCCACCGTTAACGTATCGTTACTTTTGGCAAGACCAAAGCGTGCATAAGGCATAAAACAAGGGGTAATTTCATACCCTATTCGAATCGTGCCAGCGTACGTCGTACCCCGCTCAAATACCGCCATGGCGCTATAACCAAGCCCAGGGGTGATTTGTCTCATGCCATTTGCATCGGAAAAACCAAAGAAATGCTTTCTATCCAAATAATCCCAGTCAACATTAAACTCTGCCCCAAACACAAAGCGATTCACAAAAACCTGAACGCCTGCAAAAAATCCGGCCATATAACCGGTATCTGTATAATCTTGTACAATAATGGAGTCTGGAATGGTATTAAGCGGATTAGTATAAAAAAGCGTTATATCGATATTGTCTAGCCTTTCGCCACGCCCGCCAGAAACGCCAACTAAAAAGTTACCATCCCATGGCAAAGAAATGGGCGGCCACCAATGTGCTTGCGCGTTAAAAGATAAACAAAGAAGCAAGCCTGTGAAAAGAGAATAAATTTTTTTCATGTTATCCTTAACATCTGGCGATAAACCTATGGCCCATAATTCTATTACGATTAGTTGTAAAACACGCCGCTGTCAAAAAAACAGTCAGTAAGTTAAGAAAAATTCCACACAAAAGATAACTTTCCAGATTGTGTTCTGTTATGCATTTCACTGCTAAATGCAAACGCTTGGTTAACAAAAACCCCATTCGCAATCAATGGTCTGCCCCTGGAATGATAATTATATTCTATTCTCAATGTTGCAGGCGTGCACCACAAGGGCGTTTCTATCCCAACGCCTGCGAGATAATGCCAATTCCAGCGACTATCCTCGACGATAACCGTATTTTGAGGCAGTAGTGGGTGACCCGTTACAGTAACCTCTAAGGAATCTTCACTTCCTTCAAGGCCTAACCGTATATAAGGGATAAAATACGGTGCTATTTCATATGCCATTCTTCCTGATAGCACAGCAATAGGTGCTCTATCATAATTTGATTTTGCATCCCAACTAAAAAGCCCTATGACATCCGTAAAAACAAATTCTCGCGTTTGGGTTATATCAAGCCAATCTACGCTACCTTCTATTCCCCAAATCCAGCCCTCTTTTTTAAGTTGATATCCCGCTAACAATCCCCAACCAAAACCTTTATTACTGTAGCGGTTGTCTCCCTCCACGATCGGGAAAATGGGTATTGCCACATAGCGCAAACTAATATCAAATTCACCACGACGTTCGGCGTAGTTAATAGAACCACCCAATAACCAATTTCCTTGCCAATCTGCAAAAGCACTGTGCATTCCAACTAACAACAAAAAGGTAAGCACTTTACGCAAAGCTTTCATTACCGTACTCCACAGACATAAAAAAAAACGCCAAGTTGGTTTCAACTTGGCGTTAAGGACTTTCCCATTCTGAATTGTTTACATAAAGTTCCAAACCCAAGCAATTTTCCCAATATGGGTTTCTGGGTAACGGAATTTATGATTGCCAACAACGGGAAGGAAATTATCTTCGATAATAACGCTTTCTGTCTTGGTAAAGTTATATTCAAAACGGATGGTTGAAGCGCCGATGTAGGTGGGGAACTCCGCACCAACACCTGCCACAAATCCATAAACGTCTTTCTTTCTAGAACTAAAATCAGGGGCTTGTGTAGGTGAAGTAATTACTTGATAACTTACTTCATCACGACTCATTTGCGCACCTAAGCGAACATAGGGCATGAAGAATGGGGTAACAAAGTAACCCACTCTACCGGTGAGCCCAAGAATGTCGCCACGGTCGTAAAGCACAGAGCCCGTGTACGCTTGTGGGGTATACTCATCGGTATGTGCAAAGAAGCGTACTTTTTCAAAGCTGCTGAAATCAACGTTACCTTCAGCGCCTAACATCCAACGCTTGCAATGCCATTGCCAGCCACCGAGCACGCTCATCATAACGCCAGATTCTGTGATCTTTTCGCTATGATCACGATATTGGTACTGGCTAATGAGACCCGGCGCAAATGCGCCATTTACAAAGCGTGTTGTAAAGTTTGATTTTTGTGCTGCATAGCCCAATGAGCCACCCACCAAGAAATTCCAGCTTGGAATGTCTTGATAAACATCACCCGAATGATAGAAATCATGATAGTGATGATGATGATGCCCATTAGGATAATGGTGATGACGTTGATGGCCACCTTGTTTTCGATGTTTTTTGTGCTTTTTGTGTTTCTTATGACTAGCACGTTTTTTAGGCTGAGCCTTAGCTGATTCGTCCGCAGTAGCAGTACTATATGCTGCTGCAGGCGCTGTCGCTTCAGCAGCCTGATTATCTTGGGTTTGGACCTTTTGAGCAGACGCCTTGTCGGCGGTTTGCTTTGCAGGGTTTGCATCTGCAGCATAAGCAACGCTAGCTAAAAAAGTCGCTGCTGATAAAGCGGAAATTGCCAAAACGGATTTCATATGCATGGGAAATCATCCTTAATAACCATGAAACTTTTTTATTTAAGTTATCAAGTTTATCTTGTTAATAATGCTTTTAACATACCACTTCCTTATGTCTTGATTTATCATACAAAATGATGCATTGCACACATAATATGATAACTCACTACACTTAGAAGCAACTTGCTAAGAGCACAGCTCCTTAGCCTTTAAATGGCTCCTGAACCATATTAACTGAAAATAAAGTTAATGCCAAACACCCTATCGCACATCTTTAGTTCACTGCAAGAGCTTGTGCTTTAACAACCCTATTTTTGATCGTTTTTTTTCCATACCAACTCAAGTTGTCGCGCTGCTTTGACTTCATCTAGACGTTTGCAAGGTAAACGACTTGGTGCGCTGCGAATACTTTCAGGGTTATGCACAATCTCTTGTCTAATCTCTTGCATCGCTTGAATAAAGGAATCTAAGGTTTGTTTTGATTCCGTTTCGGTTGGCTCTATCAATAAACATTCTGGTATCAAGGTTGGAAAGTAGGTCGTGGGTGCATAAAAGCCCTTGTCTAATAACCGCTTCGCTACATCCATGGCACTGATGTGATGCGTTTTTGCTTCCTTTGCCAGGGTAATGATAAATTCATGACTCGCAAGTCTTTGTGGAAAAGCAACTTCAAAACCCACTTGCTGTAATTTTTTCATCAAGTAATTTGCGTTTAAGGTGGCAAATTCGCCGACGCGTTTTACACCTTGTTTCCCCAATAAGCGAATGTAAATATAGGCACGAAGTAAAATGCCCACATTCCCCATAAAGGAAGAGACTCTACCAATGGTTTTAGGGGCATCCTTGCGCCTTATCCACACATACTTGCCATTTTCTTTTCCTACCATGGGAATAGGTAAATAAGGCGCCAAACGTGCGTTTGCTGCCACAGGACCTGAACCTGGGCCACCGCCCCCATGCGGGGTTGCAAAAGTTTTGTGCATATTCATATGCATCACATCAAACCCCATGTCACCGGGGCGAACTTTACCTAAAATAGCATTCAAATTGGCGCCATCGTAGTAAAGTAGTCCACCTGCTTTGTGCACAATTTTAGCTACTTCTACAATGTTGCGCTCAAAAACGCCCAACGTCGAAGGATTCGTTAACATTATTCCTGCTGTCGTTGGCCCAACCAAACTTTGTAAGGCATTCAGATCAATATCACCCTCATTTGTTGTTGGGACTTCAACAACATTAAAACCACAAATGGCCGCGCTAGCGGGATTCGTACCATGTGCGCCGTCAGGGACTAACATATCAACGCGCTCATGCTGCCCTTGATCTTGATGATACGCTTTAATCATCGCGCAACCGGCAAATTCCCCTTGCGCCCCCGCCATCGGACTTAAGGCGACAGCGCTCATTCCAGTTATTTCTTTTAAATAGTCCTGAAGCTCATATAAGCACTGCAATACGCCTTGGGAATAGCGCGCTAAGGTGAGCGGATGATGATGTCTAAAACCCGCTAACATGGCAAGATGTTGCACCCCTTTGGGATTATATTTCATGGTGCAAGAACCCAAAGGGTAAAACTGGGTATCAATGCTGTAATTTTTTTGCGACAAATTCGTGTAGTGACGAACCACTTCCAGCTCTGAAAGTGCTGGCAATAATGGCTCATCCGCCCTTAACAACTTAGTATCAAGGGTGATCTTGATATTGTCATGTATGGGTAATTGTGCCGTGGCACATCGTGATGCTTGGCTTTTTTCAAAAATTACCATGTTGAGATCCTGCTATTTGATTCTTTATTTTTAATTTGTTCAATCGATTCTTTTAAAGCAGTAACATAATCCATTATATCTTCATCTGTTTTGGTTTCAGTAACACACACTAAGAGAACATTTTTTAAGGTTGGGTAATGGCTTTCTATTGGAAAACCCGCTGCAAAACCTTTTTTAGCCATCATTTCAAGAACCTTGTAAACATCGACGGGTAATAAAATAGGTATTTCATGAAAATAGTCAGCAGTAAAAAGAGGCTTAAGATCGATTTTCGACAATTGTTTCATTAAAAATTGATTGCGCTCATAACAACGCATCGCAACCGCTTTTAACCCTCTGGCCCCCAACAAACTCATATAGATTGTCGCCGCCGTTACCAGTAATCCTTGATTAGTACAAATATTAGAAGTTGCTTTTTCTCGTCTAATATGTTGTTCTCTTGCTTGCAAGGTTAACGTAAAGCCTTGCTTACCATCGCTATCCGTTGTTCTGCCCACAACTCTTCCTGGTAGTTGACGCGCATTTTCTTTGGTTGTGCATAAAAAGCCCAAGTACGGCCCGCCAGAAGCTAATGGGATCCCAAGGGGCTGCCCCTCACCACAAGCAATATCGGCACCCATTTCCCCCCATTGTCCTGGTGGTTTTAAAAGCGAACTTGCAATAGGGTTAGCAACACCAATCACCATTGCGCCTTGTCGTTTTGCAAAATCACATAACGCATTCACGTCTTCAAGCACACCAAAAAAGTTAGGCTGACTTAACACCAAGATAGCGCCATCATGAAGTTGCATGCTTTTTAGTACATCTATGCTAGTTTTACCATTCTGATCAAAAGGAACCTCAATCGCAGTGATATGTCGAATGCTTAAAATTGTTTTTAGCACTTGACGATAAAAAGGGTTCAACGTTAATGGCAAATATACAAGATGTTCTTTTGCTTTTTTTTGTAGCCGACAGGCCATTAAAACTGCCTCTGCTAAAGCGCTAGCACCATCATACAAAGAAGCATTAGAGATCTCGAGCCCCATCAAGGACGCCATCATGGTTTGGTATTCCCATAATAATTGCAATGTCCCTTGTGACGCTTCTGCTTGATAGGGCGTGTAAGCGGTGAGAAATTCTCCCCGCATGGTAATATCCCACACCGCTTGTGGGATATGGTGTTCATACGCGCCTGCGCCAATAAAACACTTATCCAGAGAAAGTGATTTAGCCCTTTCTTGTAATAACCTGGTTGCTTGCATTTCATTCATGCCATCTGGCAAGTTCAGTGAATCGACAACCAATTGTGGCGGAATTTCTTTAAATAAATCGCTGATGGCATTTGCACCAATTTGGGTGAGCATTTGCGCAATATCATCCGGGGTGTGAGGAACAAACGGCACTATTTGGATTCCTTTTCAATGTTATCTTCATATTCGTTTGCATCCATCAATTCTTCAAATTGCTCTGGATCATCTGGTTGAATTTTAATGAGCCAGCCTGCATGATAGGGATCGGTGTTAATGAGCCCAGGACTTGTCGTGAGCTCAGTGTTAACGGCAATCACTTCTCCTGACACCGGACTATACAAGTCTGATGCTGCCTTAACAGATTCAATAACGCCAAACTCCTCTCCCTCATGCACTTGTGTTTCAAGTTCTGGCAACTCAAGATAAACAATATCACCCAATAGTTTTTGGGCATGTTGTGTGATCCCAATAGTAATCACATCCTCTTCGTCTTTGCTGGCCCATTCATGTGTTTTGGTATATTTTATTTCAGATGGTATATCTTTCATGTCAATCCCCTTAAAACATACTCGTCACATTCGAATTTTAGGTATCGACTGTTATGAGTATATATTTGCTTTTCCTTTTTTAACAAACGGTGGTTTAATTATTTTTGCTTTTATTTTTTTGCCACGCACCTCGATACTAACATCCTTAAAACTACCTATCTTTATCCTGGCTAACCCTATACCACAAGTAAGGGTTGGCGAGAATCCACCACTGGTTAATTCGCCAATAGGCTCATCTTGCGCAACCTCATAGATTTTCATGCCCGCACGACAAACCCCTTTGTCGATAAGTACTATTCCTTGTAATTGCTGCGAAAGGCCTTCTTGTTGCTGCTTGAATAAGGCTTGTTTACCTATAAAATTCCGATCTGCGTCTTTAAAATCAACTGTCCAAGATAGATTTGAAACTAATGGCGTTGTTGTTTCATCCATATCCTGGCCATATAAGTTTAATCCTGCCTCTAAACGCAAACTATCTCTTGCCCCTAAACCACAAGGCATGACACCTTTACGCAGTAATTGTTGCCATACATCAACCAGTTCATTTAAAGGCAACATGATTTCAAGGCCTTGTTCGCCCGTATAACCTGTATAGGCAATAACCCACTTATCTTCATTGACAACGTGAAAAGGTTTTAGTCCTGCGATAGCTTGATTTTGTTTTTCTGAAAATACATTTTGGATAGTTTCAAAAGTGAGGGGGCCTTGTATGGCTAAGATCCCGAGATCATTTCTTAAGGTAAGGGCTACATCATACTTGCTAGATTTTTCTTTTATCCAAGCATAATCTTTTTCTTGTGTTGAGGCATTCACGACCAGGCGATAATCATTCTCACCAAAGCAATAAACGATCAGATCATCTTTAACGCCTCCCTGTTCATTGAGCATGCAAGTATAGAGCGCTTGATTTTCATTTATTTTTTTTACATCATTAGCGAGGATATAACGCAAAAAAGGGTGTGCTTCATTTCCTTTTATATCAATAATACCCATATGCGATACATCAAATACCCCCACTTTTGTGCGAACCCCATGATGCTCATTGATTTGTGAGCCATAATGCAAGGGCATCAGCCAACCTGCAAAATCGACCATATTTGCACCTAATTGTTGGTGCACATCATGTAACGGCGTCTTTTTTGGCATGGACAGTCCTTATCCCATTTTTTGTTGCTAAACTTGGTATAGGTCCTAACGTACCCATCGCCATTTTTGCAAAAAATTGTTTGATACTTGTGTGTTTATTTACCCAATTTAACCCTGTATTGCGTAATTGCTGGACAAGGATGTTTTGAGAACCAAATCCTTCTTTAAAGGTGCGCATCGCCCATATCATTAATTGGTTATGCATTTTTCTTTGCCGTTCATAGCGCTTTAATACCTTTTCGCTACCAAGTGAGGCTCCTTTTTTAACACATATCAATACTTCTACTAAAGAGGCAACATCTAATATTCCCATGTTTACCCCTAGCCCGGCTAAAGGATGCACTGTGTGCGCCGCGTCACCAATGAATGCATATCCTGGTAAAACGTATTTTTGCGCATGATGAGATGATAAGGGAAAAATAATCGGTGCGCTTGCTAACGTTAGTTGACCAAGAATACCTGATGATTCGTGCGTAAGTTTTAAGCCAAAATCTTCAGGACTTAATTCGATTATTTTTTGTGCATTTTCATTAGAAGTTGTCCAGACAATAGAACAAAGATGTTCCTCTGCTAAAGGTAATAAGGCTAAGGGACCATCTTGTTCAAAACGCTGATAGGCCGTAAAATTGTGCGATTTTTCACAACGAATAGTAGCAACGATGGCAATTTGCTCATAATCCACGTGTGTGGAGGGGATCCCCTTTAGCACTCTTAAGGCAGAGTTTGCGCCATCTGCGCCAATTTGTAAGGCTGCCTGTAATAAAGTACCATCATCAAGTAGCACATTACCTTCCGTGCTTTGCGAAACAGTTTTTCCCATAAAGAAATGAACATCATTTTTACTTTTTAAAGCCTCAACCAAAGCACCTATGATTACTTTTTGCTCAATAATATGGCCTAAATTCTCTTCAAAAAAGTCAACTGCTGAGAAAGTGATAATACCATCTTGTGCATTATCCCACACGGTCATATGCTCATAAGCGCAATGTCTGGTGCCTAAAATTTGCTCCCATACACCTAGGTAGCGAAAAAAATGTTCTGAAGCCCGAGTGATTGCAACCACTTTTGTATCAATGGGTGAATCTTTTGAAGGAAGCTCTTTTAATTTGGGTTGTGCTTCAATCACGGCGATTGAAAAATTATTTAAGGATAAGGCCAACGCCGCAGTTAACCCGACAAGGCCTGCGCCAATAATAACGACATCATAGTGTAATTTATTTTGCATACATC
Source organism: Uncultured Candidatus Berkiella sp. (assembly GCA_964535225.1). Classification (GTDB taxonomy): domain Bacteria; phylum Pseudomonadota; class Gammaproteobacteria; order Berkiellales; family Berkiellaceae; genus Berkiella. The sequence continues at coordinate 13,487 of CAZHSJ010000003.1, forward strand.
ACCATGAGGGCAATCCCATCGCCATACGCATAAATTGTTGTTTTATTGGTGTGATGCAATCAAAGAGGGTAATTCCCATCGCTCTTATTTCACTTGGCAACAAGGAGCTTGACATATACTTGGCAATTTTATCTGTTACAAATATAACCCTTTCTTGATCTTTTTTGCGCATCAATGCATATTCTTGCAAAAACGATTGGCTACCGAGATCACTTCTCTCTTTAGTTTTAACCAGTTGCGAACGAAGCTGCCACACATCGCGTAAACTTAAATTTAATCCTTGCGCAGCGATAGGGTGTAAATTATGCGCCGCATTACCCAACAACAAAAATCGAGGACCAGTCTGGCTCATCGCAAGCGTCATCGTTAAAGGAAATGCCAAGCGCTCCCCTAGCGCACTTATTTTACCCAGGCGCTTTCCAAGAGTCGCTTCGCAGCGACGCATGAATTCCTTCTGGGGCAAATTTTTTAAGGAATTGGCCTCTTCTTGAGAAGTTGTCCACACGCAGGTTGCCAGTTGATTGCGCCAGGGTAATAGCGCAATTGCTCCTTGTGGCAAAAAGCGCTCGATTGCTGTGTTGGTAGGTAACTGTGGCAGATGAAGGTTGGTTAATAAGGCATAATGATGGTAATCTTTTATCTGCGTTGGTATACGTTGCTCGTCCCGCAAAGGAGAGTGAACGCCATCTGCGGCTATAAGCAGTTTACAAAATACCGGCGATGATTTGCCTTCAATCGTTAATTCCCAATTCTCAATATGCGCTTGACGCTTTATCAGTGTTGCAGGATTAAGAATTTCAATATGCTTACATAAATTTGCTTTTTCAAGCAAAATTTTCTCAAGATCACTACACCCTACCACATAACCCAATGCATCATAAGAAGGTTGTGTGCTTAAGCGGCTAGTGCCAAACTTTCCCTTCATCGACACTTTAACGTGATGTATTGGCACAGCACCCTTTTCGAGTTTTTGCCAAAGCGATAAACTCTCAAATATGCGCATGCTGGCATAAGAAAGTGCAATGGTTCTAGATGATATATCGTCTTTTATCTCAAAGGCTTTGCTTTTTTCAATTAATAGAACACGATACCCTCGCTCTCCCAGGGTTATTGCTGCCGTTAGCCCTACTGGGCCTGCTCCCACAATAACAGCATCTATCATTTCTGTATCGCTCATTTTTGCATTAATTTTTCTATATCAGAAGGTGATTTAACAACCTCTTTTGTTAAAATGTTACAACCCGTTGATGTGACAACAATATCATCTTCAATTCTTACACCAATACCTCGCCATTTTTCCTCTACGCGTGATTGCGGTGAAATATAAATACCTGGCTCAATGGTAAAAACCATATTGGGGGATAATTTGCGCCAAGTCGCCTGAACTTTATATTCACCCACATCATGCACATCCATACCTAACCAATGACCGCTATTGTGCATATAAAATGGTAGATAAGCCTTTTCTTCTATTAAGGTTTGTACATTGCCATGTAAGAGTTTGAGATCGACCAACCCCTGGACCATGATCTTTAAAATAGTCTGTTGCATTGTATCCCAAGGGACATTCGGTTTTACTTCATTGATTGCAGCTTGCTGCGCGGCTAAGACCAATTCATAAATGGCTTGTTGTTCCTTACTAAACTTTCCCGTGGCTGGAAAAGTGCGGGTAATATCTGCAGCATAATTTTCAAATTCCGCGCCTGCATCAATGAGGACTAAATCGCCTGTTTTAATTTGCGCATTATTTTGTGTGTAATGTAAAACGCATGCATTGCTCCCTGTCGCAACAATACAAGGGTAAGCCCAAGATCTTGCTCCTTGACGATAAAATTCATTTAGGAGTGTTCCCTCTAATTCGTATTCATACATGCCAGGTTTGCATTGCGCTATGGCTTGCATATGCGCATGCGCTGAAATGGTGGCGGCCTTTTGCATTAAAGCAACTTCATCTTGCGATTTAATAAGGCGCAACTCATCCAGGATTTGTCTTAAATCGATGAATTGATGTGGGGCATTCAACCCTTGACGAATTTTTTTACGTAAGTTATCGACCCACGAAAATAAGGTATTATCGAATGCTTTATCAAGTGAGGGGAAATAATAAATGGCATTAGCATTAGCCATTATTAATGGCATTTCAACTGGCGCTTGGCTGATATGAAATGCTTCATTCGCGCCATATCGCTCGCAAGCACCCTCAACGCCTGCTCTTGGACCTGTCCATTGTTCAGCCGCCGGATCTTTCTCTTGGCAAAATAAGATAAAGGTATTTTGATTTGCCTTTTTGCTTAAAACAATCAAGGCATTACTTTCATTAAACCCACTAAGATAATAAAAATAACTATCTTGCCGAAAAGGAAACTCCGTGTCGCTATTGCGATGAAGAATGTGGCTTGAAGGGATCACGGCAACCGTGTTATCTGCCATTTTATCAAACACGGCTTCCCGACGGGCCTTAAACGAAGTCATCATCCCTTTTTCCCTATTTAATGTAGTTGTTTTACCGTTTCGTGGGTTTGTTTTGCTTGCTCATGTATTAATAAAACACTGACTTTTATAAACTCAATTACTTCGTTGTAATATTTTTCATTTTCCTCGGTTTCATCTATCTCATGATTAACCGAGATAACTTGACCGATATCGGTGAGTGCCTCATTTGCAAGCTCATTATGTTTCAATTGTTCTAACATATTACTTTTGCTCAGCCCCATGAGAAATCCTTCACTCCACTCACTTAACGCACTGATGCGCGCACTTAAATTTTCTTCATCATTTGGGAGCAATAACTTAAGTGTTTTATTCGAGTCTTTGAGGGCAGCGTCAGAACTCTCTAATAGTGCATTAAATAACTCATTTGCACTGCCTCGTTTTTCAAGCTCGGGAAATTCTTTTTGCAACATGGCCTTTAATACGTCCACGGAATATAACCCCGTGCTCAATAAGCCTACTATCATCCCATGAATGTAGGCTGCTGAAAATGGTGTACTTGCGACAAATAGATGGTGATCAAAAACTTCATAATCTGGCCAATTTCTTTGCTCTTTTTTCATCTTAATAATGCCCTTTGCCGCCTAAAGGCGCTAGATTAACACAATGCTTGTATTGACCACATGCCTCACCCTCCCTATGATAATCGAAGGCTCAACCTTTTGGAGAATGAACTAAATATGAGTATTGGAGAAAAGGGCATCTGTGTTAGAATACTAGAAAAGGAATTTCGAATTGCTTGTCCTCTCAGCCAGGAACAAGCCTTGCGTGATGCTGCTCAATATCTCGATAAGCAGATGAAGCTTATCCGCCAAAGCGGTAGGGTGGTTGGCACAGAGCGTATTGCCGTCATGGCTGCGCTGAATATTGCTCATGAGTTGCTTTGTTTAAAGAATACAGCCTTTGAACCGGATGAAGCATTTTCAGAAAGGTTGAAACTATTACAAGATAAAATAGATAATGTCCTGGCAAAAGAATCGCCGATACCGGATGCAACCGAACATAAAGAGGTTTATTCACAACAAGAAGTACAAACTGACGTATTTGCGCTAGAGGAAACAGTATAGAATGGCTTTTACCTGGTGTGTTTGCCAGTGCCTAGTGTCTTTTGAGCCGATGCTAAAATTGCTTGGGAACCAGAACGTTGTCACTGTTGAGCAAGTCCACAAAGAGTGGAAAGCCTGATGTGAAACCAAGGAGCCCACTTGAACTTAAAGGGTTCAAGGCAAATGGTGCAGCGGCAGACTGGGTAAAGCCTCTTTTTTTTGGATGTTATGCGAACATTAAAACAAACCTTAAGAGCGCGATTGCGTGAACGTAGACGCAACCTAACACCCATCGAACAAGCCTACGCTGCCCAAAAAATAACCCTTACTCTCTCGCAAAGCGATTTTTTTAAAAAGGCACAAAACATAGCGCTTTATTTACCATTTGACGGAGAAGTTTCAACCTATACCCTCTTGCGACTGGCCCTGTCACAACATAAATCCTGCTATGCCCCTATTGTGGCCAACCAGCGCCTACGCTTTGTTAAAATAGATCTACAAACACCCTTAACAGCCAACCGCTTTGGGATCTTAGAGCCACATTACCCTTTCATGAAATCTCTTCGTGGTAATCAATTAGATCTCGTGGTGTTGCCACTGGTTGGGTTTGATGCCCATTGTCGCCGTTTGGGCATGGGGGGAGGCTTTTATGATAAGGCTTTTGCCTTTAGAAGATTAACTGACAAACCTTTATTGATTGGTTTGGCTTATGATTTTCAAAAACTATTATCAGTCCCCGGTAATAAGTTAGATTTATTGCTAGATGGGGTGGTTACCGAAAAAAAACGCTATAGGCGATCTTAGTGAAGCGGTGAAACAATCCAATAACTGCTCACCCCAATCCCCACACTCACTACAATCGCTAATAACCACAGGGAATCAATACCTTTTCTTGCCATAAAACCCTCTCTTAAACACGCCTCAAATTTAAGTGTAGAACATCTTTTAACAATTGCTGGCGTTCTTTCTTTTTTCTCAAAATTTCCATAAACTCACCCAAAACGAGAGGTAATATGACCCCAGTAAGTTCGCAACAGTATTGGCTCATGAAATCTGAACCCGATGCGTTTAGCATCGATGATCTCATCACATCCAAAAATCAAACGACGCCTTGGGATGGGGTTCGTAATTTCCAAGCGCGAAACTATATCAGAGATGGGATGAAAATTGGAGATTTGGCGTTTTTCTACCACTCTAGCTGCAAAATCCCCGGGATCGTTGGAATAGTGGAAATTGTTAAAGGTTCCTACCCCGATAAGACCTCCTTTGATCCACGCTCTGCTTATTATGATCCCAAGACATCGCCCGCTACCCCCCGCTGGTATTGTGTCGATGTAAAATATAAAGAAAAATTTGATGAGACACTTTCTTTAGAAGTGCTCAAAACCAACCCCAAGCTTGCTGGGTTTACACTGTTAAATAGAGGCAACCGTCTTTCTGTTATGCCCCTAACCACTGCTTTGTGGAAAACAATTTTGGCTATGCGTTAACGTTAAGGAAATTTATGGCTACACAAGATGAATTAAAAATGGCCGTTGCCAATGCAGCATTGAAAGAAATTATTCCTGACACCATTATTGGTGTTGGGACAGGAAGTACGGTTAACTTTTTTATCAAAGCACTTTTGCCACTCAAAGATAAAATAAAAGGCGCTGTTTCTAGTTCGAAAGCCTCAGAGCAACTCCTTAAAGAAATTGGCATACCCGTACTTAGTATTAACGAAGGCCCCATCAGTGTTTATATTGACGGCGCAGATGAGTGCAACCATCATTGTCAGCTCATTAAAGGGGGTGGCGGTGCGTTAACTGGTGAGAAAATTGTGGCTGCTTGTTCGCAAAAATTTGTCTGTATTATTGATAAATCCAAATATGTGCTTAAATTAGGTGAATTTCCGTTACCTGTGGAAGTGATCCCACTCGCTCGCAGTTATGTTGCCCGTGAAATGGTTAAACTGGGTGGCGATCCGGTTTATAGGGAAGGATTTGTAACAGATAATGGAAATCAAATTCTCGATGTACATGGTTTAGAAATCATGACCCCCATTGCTTTAGAAGAAAAAATCAATAACATCACTGGGGTTGTTACTAATGGGCTTTTTGCAAAGCGCTGTGCAGATAAAGTGCTTATTGCAAGTAGCCAGGGCATTGAGACCATTATGTCCAGATAAGAAAGCAAACACAGCTACGCTCTAATAATGATTTAAGATTACTGATGGGCGGATACGAGATCCGCCCCTACAATTTACTACTCTTACGTCGGGGCGCTACCTTTGTCACAATTATCACAGGAGATTTACCGTTTTTGGGTTCCCTTCTTATGCCCTGTCATTCCGGCAGTAATAATAAAGCTCATCGCTTCATTTACTGGCCAATCTAATGGGGTAATGGATTTGCGCTTAACAACAGTGGTGATCCCGCCCACCATATAACTTAAAGGAATATAAACCAGCACCTCATCTTCTCCTCCTAACTGCGGTTTTATTTTCGTCAGATTATCCTGGGTAATGAAACCAAGGAGCAGCCCCATGCGGGTTTGCACTAGCACGGCCTGTTGCCCACTCTGATTACTTTTATCAAAAAAGTTAAGTAAATCTTGCATAGCATTATAAATAGATTTAATTATCGGGATCTTTTTAACTAATATATCGGCTTTACGGTAAATGCTTCTAATTACCCAGGCATTAACAAGTAGCCCAAGAATGAAAATCAATACGACACCAACTAAAATTCCCATGCCTTCGAAATAATATTCCGAGGGAATATAATGCTTTAAAAATTTTCCAAAAAAAGTTTCAATGGTCGTAAAAAGCCAAAGCACAATACCGATAGTGAAAGCGATAGGAACAAAAACTTTAATACCATTCCAAAAAATATTTCCTATCATGCAAGCTTAGCCTTATAGTTATTTTCAAAAGATTGGTGTCGTTCATCAATGGCGTTTAATTTTGCTCTACTTGGTTTATATTTAGGATTGTCCCGTAATGAAGTAATAAAGTCGGATTGATCTTTTTGCAGACCATACTGCGTTAAAACCTGTAAACTATTAATTCTATCAGATGTTGGCGCTTCATTATCACGTTGCACCAATAGTGCATAAGCTTCATCATATCTTTGGGACATAAAATCAGTTTCATAACGAAACTCTTCATTTAATTTGTCTTTAATCTCTGGATCATCAAAAGTAATGTTAACCAAGCTTTTCAGAGTATAATCCCAACCGATAGATTTGGTTCTATAGGCATAGAGCTTTAGCATTGAACCATAAATATTGTGTAGCAAGCTCGCGATACCCGATAGGGCAATCACACCATAACTTAGCATGAGCGGGAGTGTAAATGCTGTGTTAAAAGCAATAGGCAGATACCCTGTTACGATGCCTATTGAGGCTATCACGCTCAGCAATCCCCCCCCCCAAAATAGCCTAGTGCCATAACGATTCACTAACCCTGTTGCCCACTGATCGTTTATTTTTTTGTATGGTCTTTTGAAAATTAATCCTTCAATAAGGGCAGGGAAAAGCCCTATTGCTGCAAAAACAACGCCTAACAGTGGCCCAAGCAAAAATCGATTTAACAACGTAGGAAGTTCAAACAATTTAGAACTCGGCTCAATAGGAATTAATAGCCCTATTGCCCCTTGAGGTAAAAAATTTAAAAGACCTTGACCTAAGTCCCAACCAATATGAAAGGCACCAAAGCCCCAGGTATAGAATGCGCGCCATCTTGGGTGATTAATTGAGTGTCCTAACATGATCGTACCATTCCTATTCAATTGTTTTCTCTTAACAACCACAATGAGGATGTTTGAAAGACTTTTCTTGTGCCAAAAATGCCAAATAATATCAAGGTTATTATTCCTGCTACCATAGTCCAAAGCAACCACACCATGCTAATATTCAACGTTAAATCAAAAAACCGATTTGCTATATCATGCGCAATTAAGATTGCCAAGACGCTGCCTGCTAAAACAGAAAGCAATCCTAATATGCCAAATTCAATCACCAGTATTTGCGCTATACTTTTTTTCCTGGCACCCAAAATTTGCAATAAAGCGCTTTCTGTAATTCTTTCTTTAAGGCAAGATAAAATACTGGCGTACATAATGAGTATCCCCAATATAAACACCAATAGGAGTAATACTTGTAACCCTGTTGCAATGTTATCTAAAACTTTTCTCGCTTGTATCAACAACTCATCTATATCTAAAACTGAAATTTCAACGAATGTCTTAGTTAATTCGAGCAATGCCTGTTTTTGATGATGCGGCAAATAGATGCTGGTAATAAATGAGTGTGGGTAACTATTTAAAACACCCGGCGAAAATATAACAAAAAAATTCGGTTTAAAACTTTCCCATTGCACTGTTCTTATTTGTACTATCTTGCCCGTTACTTCCTGATCAGCTATTTGAAATCCTACTGTATCACCTAATGTTAAACCTTGTCTTTGGGCGAATCTTTCTTCGATAGAAATCACTGCTTCATCGTGTGGTATTTTATCCCAAGCAATCCCGGAAACAACCTGATTATCTTTGGGTAGGGTTTGCATCCATGTCATATTAATCGAGCGTGAAAGTCCCCTTTTATGTTCCGATTTTTGATTTATTTCCTCTATAGATTTACCATTAACACTGCTCATACTTGCACGCACAATAGGGTAAAAGGTGACTTGTGGTAAATCCTTTTGCTTAAACCAAGCTTGCAAGCTATCAAGCTGTTTTTCTTGAATATTTAACAAAAAATAATTAGGTGTGTTTATGGGTAGCTGATCTTTCCATGCTTGGATAAAATCTCGTTGAATAATTTGAATTAAAAGAAGCGTCATGATCACAATAGTAAAAACAAACCATTGTAGAATGCTTGTAGTTTTATGTCTTACCATATAAGCCACACCAAAGCGCCATACGGTAGGTCCTGATTTGGCCATTAATGCAAAACTTTGCCAGAATAAATAACCAATCGCAAATGCAATAAGGCTATAGGCTGTCATTTGTAAGCTGAATCTTAGGGCAATATCTGGTTCAGGAACATAAAATATAAACATGAGCCCTACACAGCCTAGTGCAAAAACACCTCCGAGAATACTGGTGGGCTTGTTAGGTTTTCGTTGTTGAATAAGTTGTAATGGGCTAATATTTTTAAGCGCTAAAATAGGCGCTAAGGCAAATCCAGCTAATAAGAGAAGCCCCGTTGCCATGCTATATATTATGGCTCTCCCATCAAAGGTGTGAATGATGTGATCAAGTTTTGTTAATTTTAGCAATAAAATTGCAGCCCCAAGGCCTGTTACAACGGCAAACATTAAGATAATTAAAGCCAATAGACCTAGCGAAAGACATTGCACAAAGATAATAGTGTCATTCGTAGCGCCTAAAGTTTTCCATAAAGCTATATTTCGCTGCGATCTGACATAGTATTGGTGAGAACATAGTGCAATTGCTGTCCCTGCCAAAAGTACTTGAATTAATATTATAATCGCTAAATAACGTTGAGAATAACGTAAGAGACGGTTAATAGCAGGGCGCCCTTCACTCGCGCTCACCCATGTAACCTCATGTGATAGATTACCAAAATGTGCTTTGTATGCGGCAATATTTTCAACAGTTGAGGCTAATAATAATCTAAACGTTGCTCGACTTCCCTCTTGCAACACGGCCATGCTGGCAAGATCTTTCTCGTTCACATAAGCAACGGGCGCCAAGGCATTACTATCTGATAATGCCATCGGCCTTGTGATTAAAGTACCATCAAATGTTAAAGTTGCATCGCCAATAGATAGTTTATCACCTGGCATTAAAGATAGCTTGATGGCAAGCCCCTCTTCTGCCCATACATGCCCAGGCGGAGGTGGTGCATTGGTTGTCAGTAATTGATTATTTTTCTTAATTGTTATTTTTCCCCTGAGTGGAAAATTATTCCCCTTGATGGCATTAATGATAGCAAGCTGAGCTGTATCATTCGCAGAAATCATGCTAAAAAACTCAACAACTTCAGCTGTTTTAATTTCTATATTTTCAGCATGCCGCTGATAAATTCCAGGCAATACGGTAGGTGATTCAACAATAAGATCCGCGCCTAAAAGCGATGCACCATCCTTATTCATACTCCTTTGAAATTGCATCGATAAAGTTAATAATGTGGTAATGGAAAATACAGCCAAAAATAGCGCCAATGACATGACTCTAAATTCTGGATAATTTTTTTCTCGCCAAATATGTAATAAAGATAATTTAAGCAACATCTGAATGATTCTGCCTTAACATCAGCTTACCTGACTCTAATACATACACTTTATCGCAACGCTTTGCTAAATTAATATCATGCGTTACAAAAATAAGTGTTGTTTTGGATTGTGATTTTAAGTTGAAGAGTAAATCAATGACGGCATCTCCTGTTGTTACATCCAAGCAACCTGTTGGTTCATCTGCAAATAATATTTTTGGCGAAACAACATACGCCCTTGCTATGGCAACACGTTGTTGCTCGCCCCCAGATAATTGGTGAGGAAAATGCGTTAGCCTATTACCTAAACCAACTTTAGATAATATAGCCTTTGCTAAATTTTTAGCCTCTTTATTATCGCAAAGTTCTAGCGGTAACATGACATTTTCTAGGGCAGTTAGTGCCGGCAGGAGTTCAAAATTTTGGAAAACAAATCCAATTCGCCCTAAGCGCCATTGTGTTCTTTGATCTTCAGATAAGCCGCATAGAGAATGTTCATCTACTATTAGCTCACCTTTGGATGGTATATCAAGCCCTGCTAGTAAACTAAGTAGTGTTGTTTTGCCTGATCCTGAAGCGCCCAGAATAGCAATAGAGTCACCTTCGTTGATCTCTAAGTCAATGCCTTTTAAAATATCTATAGCACTTGCTAAGGTAGTAATGGTTTTTTCTAAGCCTGAGGCGCGAATAATGGTCATCTTTCATCCTAAAAAAAGATCGTTACTGATAACTTCTCTTAAAGTTTTTTCAGTAGGGTGTATTTTATACCTTTTCTCTTACTTACCCTGCCATGCTAACCCAATCTTATTGGTATTGGGAGATAGTTTAAGTGCTGCCTATCAAATTCCACCAGAAGAGGGTTGGGTTTCCTTATTGGAAAATAAACTAAGAGAAACTCATCCAAACGCTAAAGTTATTAATAGTAGCCTGGTTGGGGATACCACTGCTAATGGTTTAGAGCGCTTGCCATCTTTGCTTGAAAAATACCAACCAACCATTGTTATAATCGAGATGGGAGGAAATGACGGCCTAAGAGGGCTACCCATTGAAGCAATTCGCACTAATTTAAGTAAAATGATTGATTTGTCCTTGAAAAACAATGCCAAAGTGTTGCTTGTTGGCATTCGCCTTCCTCCTAATTATGGTGGCAATTATACTAAGCAATTTTATGCCAATTACACCAGCTTAATAGAGGAGTATAAGGTAGCATTTGTACCCTTCTTGCTAGAAAATGTTGCCCTTAAACCCTCCTTGATGTTTCCTGATAGAATTCATCCTACCAAAGAGGCACAACCTATTCTCCTTAAAAATGTATGGCCCCATTTAACACCTTTGCTCCCAGCACAATAACTTTATTTGTGTTTAAAGCCTCATTTCATCCTGCTGCTTAGGCCTTTGGTCGAAAGAAGCAATTTCCTTAAATAAATCAACCGCTTTAGGTTTGACAGCCTTGTGCTTGGTCGGTACCATGCGAACAAAGTTATTAGTATCACTCAATTGATGTAGTGTCACGAGGATCTGCCCCATGAGCATGAAAATATTTTTGACAGAACAAGTTCAAAAAACAAAATCAGCCGTAGAAAATACAACGGATAAACTAGCTGAAAAAGTTGATCAGTTTCTTGATTTTTTCATTCCTCAAGCGAATGCAAGAGTACCTGTTGAATTACAACCCGAAGAGACGACAAGTGAAGAAGTAACTATCGGTAAAGAAAATAGTGAGCCTCTTGACGAAAATGAGCGCAATGAATTAGCCAATGAAGGGTTTAGTCATGCTATCAATAGAGTGGCACATAGTAGCGGTAATGAGAAAGTATTTTCACACCGATCCAACGCAGTAACCACGACGCAAGCGATTGCACTTGATAAAGAAATAGCTTCCGCACTAAAAAAAGCGGCTGTATTATCTGATAAAACCAATAGTCATGCCAAAGATATTTCTTTACCAACTATTGCCAAAATAACGCTAACAACAGCAATTACCCTTTCTGGCAAAAAAGCGGGTACTGTGTCACTTCAAAAAGCTACCGTTAAACCAGTTCAGGATGCTAAAGCGGCTGCGGATAAGGCTGCTAACGACAAACTTGCTGCTGATAAACTTGCTGCTGACAAAGCAGCAAACGACAAACTTGCTGCTGACAATGCTGAGCCCGACGCAAATAAAGATACAGGCGGTTTTACCTTAAACCCGTTAACGCTGATGGGACGGCTTAAAGATTATGTCGCTGGTAACGAGACTAAGAAAGTCGATCCAAAGATTGATGATATGGCTAGCGTAATTACCGGCCAAAAAACAAACGAAGAAATTGCTAAAGAAGCACAAGAAAAGGCTGCCGCTGAAATCGCTGCTGCTGAAAAGGCAGCTAGCGAAAAAGCAGCGGTTGACGCAAACAAAGATACTGGCGGTTTTACCTTAAACCCGTTAACGCTGATGGGACGGCTTAAAGATTATGTTGCTGGCAACGAGACTAAGAAAGTCGATCCAAAGATTGATGATATGGCTAGCGTAATTACCGGCCAAAAAACAGACGAAGAAATTGCTAAAGAAGCACAAGAAAAGGCTGCCGCTGAAAAAGCCGCTGCTGAAAAAGCTACCGCTGAAAAAGCTGCTGCCGAGAAAGCTGCCGCTGAAAAAGCTGCCGCTGAAAAGGCAGCTGCTGAAAAGGCTGCCGCTGAAAAAGCGGCTAGCGATAAAGCGGCTGAGCAGAAAACGGTTAACGATATGGCCGATGAAATTACAGCCAAAAAGACCGAGGATGTTGCTAAAGAAGCAGATGCTGGAACGGGCTTTAGCTTAAATCCTTTTGCTATCGTTGGAAAAATTAAAGATCATCTCTTTGGAACAAATGAATCTAAACCCGACAATCAAAAAATTGATGATATGGCTAGCGTGATTACCGGCCAAAAAACAAACGAAGAAATTGCTAAAGAAGCGCAAGAAAAGGCGGCTGCTGAAAAGCTTGCAGCCGAAAAAGCGGCCGCTGAAAAAGCGGCTAGCGATAAAGCGGCTGAGCAGAAAACGGTTAACGATATGGCCGATGAAATTACAGCCAAAAAGACCGAGGATGTTGCTAAAGAAGCAGATGCTGGAACGGGCTTTAGCTTAAATCCTTTTGCTATCGTTGGAAAAATTAAAGATCATCTCTTTGGAAAGAATGAATCTAAACCTGACAATCAAAAAATTGATGATATGGCTAGCGTAATTACCGGCCAAAAAACAAACGAAGAAGTTGCTAAAGAAGCGCAAGAAAAAGCGGCCGCTGAAAAAGCTGCTGCCGAGAAAGCTGCCGCTGAAAAAGCCGCCGCTGAAAAAGCTGCCGCTGAAAAAGCTGCTGCTGAAAAGCTTGCGGCCGAGAAAGCTGCCGCTGAAAAAGCTGCTGCTGAAAAGCTTGCGGCCGAGAAAGCTGCCGCTGAAAAAGCTGCTGCCGCTGAAAAAGCTGCCGCTGAAAAGGCAGCTGCTGAAAAGGCTGCCGCTGAAAAAGCGGCTAGCGATAAAGCGGCTGAGCAGAAAACGGTTAACGATATGGCCGATGAAATTACAGCCAAAAAGACCGAGGATGTTGCTAAAGAAGCAGATGCTGGAACGGGCTTTAGCTTAAATCCTTTTGCTATCGTTGGAAAAATTAAAGATCATCTCTTTGGAACAAATGAATCTAAACCCGACAATCAAAAAATTGATGATATGGCTAGCGTGATTACCGGCCAAAAAACAAACGAAGAAATTGCTAAAGAAGCGCAAGAAAAGGCGGCTGCTGAAAAGCTTGCAGCCGAAAAAGCGGCCGCTGAAAAAGCGGCTAGCGATAAAGCGGCTGAGCAGAAAACGGTTAACGATA
>CAZHSJ010000003.1:27174-36679 GCA_964535225.1 Uncultured Candidatus Berkiella sp.
CCGCTGAAAAAGCTGCCGCTGAAAAGGCAGCTGCTGAAAAGGCTGCCGCTGAAAAGGCTGCCGCCGAAAAGGCTGCCGCCGAAAAAGCGGCTAGCGAAAAAGCGGCTACTGAAAAAGCGGCTACTGAAAAAGCGGCTACTGAAAAAGCGGCCGCTGAAAAGTTAACTGCTCCTTTGACAGCAACAGAAACTTTAACGCTGTTAGAAGCAAGAGAAAAATCATTTAAAGATCTGCTTGAACAAAAAAGTGCCAGATTTAATGCTGAAAAAGAAACTGTTATTAAATATTTCAGCTCCCTAAACTCAGACTATATCATGCTGCAAGCGGCTTTAGATCAAGTGACTGAAAAAAGCTGGTTTGGCACATTGTCTTCAAATTTAGGGGCAATGAATCCAATTGCAGTAACACAAACTATTTTCGGATTATTACAAACACCTTCTTCTGATGCCATTGTTAAAACAGGTGCCGAAGTTGCCTTATTAAAAGATAGCGTGATCAATACTACTTATAGGGCTCAGCAATATGCCATGGATGTTGCTGGGAAATGTATCAAGGGCAAAGTGAATTCTTTTGATGAAGCTAAATCCGTGTTAGCGCAATCAGAAATTGCCATGCTTGATCTTAACAAAAAAATAGAAGCTGCTCAAAAAGCACATGATCCTTACAAAGATGAAAAAACCTCTCTGTTCTCATGGCACACGACGGAATATAACAGCACGAAAGCCGCTTTAGATGCTGCTCATATTGCATTTAATAACGCAAAAGCAATTAACTTAAGTTTGGCTAAAGCTATTGAGATTGGTAACAACCTAAGTGAATTTTTAGGTAAAACGGAAGCGATTGAGAATCAATGCATCCAGTTGGCCCATGATCATCAAGAGATCTTGCAAAATCAAAAGGATCTGATCGACTTGCAAGAACAAATTAAAGGTTTAAAGGAAAATATTGCCCCAGAAACCGTTGATATGGCGACGACTGAACAAGCACCAGTCAAAGTACAACAAGACACCAAAAAGACTGTCGATATTGATGCCATGGCCGATGAAATCACAGGACATCAACAACCTTTAAAATCAAACGCCGACATTCAGGCGATGGCTGACTTTATTACTTCGCCTAAAACATCACCTGAGCTTGATATGACAAAAGTAACTGCGTTGGCAGACAGGATCTTACAATCTGCTGCTGTTAGTAAAACACCTGAAAACGGTGCATTGAAATTAGTTCAGGTTATCTTTGAGGAAAAATCTTTGTTTGAAGATCAAGATCATGCTGCAAAAGAATCCCTTGGTCCTCAAGAAAAGCTTAAAGCCGCAAATGCATACGCTGATCTAGACATAGATGGCACAGCTTTAGGTGAAATTTGGAATCAAATCAATCCTAAAATCAATCTCATGTCAATTCAAATTGCGCATGGAGACAATCCTGATAAAGTGGCGAGTGAATCTGCTGCTGTTTTAACAAAAGCAAAAGAGGCTCTTGATCAAACCATGGCAAAGGCCATAACGCATCTGGACTTGAGTCTTAAACATGATGCCAAAACCATCACGCAGGCCTTAGATGTCAAGATTGAAGCAACTACAAAAGCATTAGCAACTGCCCAATCTACCTTTGATGGTTTCAAAGAAGCCTATCAACAACAATGGAATAAACTTTTTTATCCTACGGGTTATAAAGAAGCACAGCAAGCCGTGTTGGATAATGCTGCTTCATTGGAACAATCTAAATTATTGCATGATCAAGTCGAAGTACTTGATAAAACTGTGAATGCATGGCGGGGTGTATGCCAAACTCTAGATGCGCATGTCAGTGCGCCTGGTGACACAGCAGCGCATGATGCCACTATCCACGTTGCCCCAATCGTGACCCATGTCGCGGAGCTTCATCCGGCAAGTATCGAAAACTAAAATTCCCCCACCCAAGGATGGGACCTTTTTTGACAATCTACTCCCATTGATTGTCTTTTGCCCCGTCCCCCGACGGGGCATTTTTTTATTTAACTTTCTTATTTTTTTAGTAAAAATGACCGTCATTTTACTGTACGTTAGACCTAACAGTTGGTAAACTACCCGCAAAAAAGCGGAACCTGCAAATGCCGAGTATATTGCGACACAAATGGCTCCTTCTTCTTGGCCTGTTCATACTGGCTGTGGCAGCACTTTTTGCTCTTCGCTTTTATTCTAGTTGGAAAGCTATCAATGTTGTAACCTTGCCCGTCCCCGAGTGTGATCTCCGCAAAGACACCTGTTATTCCAAGCTCCCTTCTGGTGAACAAATAGCCCTTACGATTAAACCCACGCACATGCCCGTCCTTACCTCCGTTTTACTTGAAGTTAAAACAGACAATATCTCTGTTAAGAAAATGTATATTAACTTCAAAGGGGCTGAAATGAATATGGGTGAGTTTCGCTATACATTGTTACGACAAAAAGATGGGATCTATAGCACACAAACCATTCTACCTACTTGTATCCATGATCAAATGGTTTGGCATGCTATCGTTCATGTAGAGTCTTTTAATAAACACTACAATGCACCTTTTGTGTTTATTAATCACAGACCTGATTCTGCATAACTCTTCAATAAGAAGGGAGCAGGTTCTTAACCCTACCCCCCTTAACCGTCTTTAATCATGCACTCTTGGTTCGAGTTCACCTTTTTTGTAACGATCGGCCATTTTCTCTAAACTCAACGGTTTAATTTTACTGGCTTGTCCGGCTGTTCCAAATGCTTCGTAACGCGCCATACAAATATCCCGCATTGCTTTGGTGGCTTCACTTAGGTACTTACGTGGATCAAATTCTTTTCCATTAGTGGCAAAGAAACGACGCAAAGTTCCTGTCACCGCCATACGTAAGTCTGTGTCAATGTTAACTTTACGCACACCATGCTTGATACCTTCTTGAATTTCTTCAACCGGAACACCGTAGGTTTCGCCCATGGTACCACCATATTCGTTAATAATTTTTAACCATTCTTGTGGTACAGAAGAAGAGCCATGCATAACTAAGTGCGTATCAGGAATGCGCTTATGGATAGCTTTAATGCGATCTATCGCCAAAATATCTCCTGTGGGCGGGCGGGTGAATTTATAGGCACCATGACTTGTACCAATGGCAATGGCAAGTGCATCAACCTTAGTGGCTTTTACAAATTTTGCTGCCTCTTCAGGATCAGTTAGGAGCATGCTGTGGTTTAAATCTCCTTCAGCACCAGAACCATCTTCTTTACCTGCCGTGAGTGTTTCCAATGATCCCAGGCAGCCTAACTCACCTTCTACTGAGACCCCACATGCATGCGCCATGCTTACTGCAAGTGCTGTTGTTTTAACGTTATAGTCGAAGCTGGAAGGTGTTTTCATATCTTCCATCAACGAGCCATCCATCATGACTGAGGAAAACCCCAATTGAATAGATTGTTGACATACCGCAGGTGAAGCACCATGATCTTGATGCATACAAACAGGAATATCAGGAAATTCCTCAATTGCCGCTTCTATTAAATGCTTTAAAAATCGTGGGCCAGCATATTTTCTTGCGCCTGCTGAGGCTTGAACGATCACTGGGCTATTGGTTCTTTCAGCAGCTTCCATAATAGCGCGCATTTGCTCTAAATTGTTGACATTAAATGCAGGCACGCCATAGTGATGCTCTGCAGCGTGATCTAACAATTGTCGTAACGTAATTAATGCCATATTTATCTCCAATTAAACTATAAAACGATTATTCTGTTTGAGCTTGGGCCGTTAATATTTTTAATGCGTTGGTAAAACCACCCACACCTAATATATCTCCCTTAGTCAGGATCACTTTATCACCCGGTTCTAATATGCCTTGCTTGACTAACGTGCCTAACGCAAAACGTGAAATTTCCCATATTTTATATTGTGTCACATCAAATGCGACTGGATATACTCCTCTAAAGAGGGTCATACGACCACAAGTCACAGGATGTCGACTTAGCGCGTAAATAGGGATCCCCGAGCGCACCCTGGACATCCATTGAGGCGTTGAACCAGATTCAGTCAGTGCAACGATTGCTTTAATGGGAATGTGATTAGCAACATACATCGCTGCCATCGCAATTGCTTGGTCATGTCTTTTAAATTGCGCGTCATCAGGCGGTGAAATACGTGCGCTGCGATGCCTTTCCGCAGCAAGGCAAATTTCATCCATGATAGTAATCACTTGCACGGGATAGTCACCTGTCGCTGTTTCAGCTGACAACATGACTGCATCCGTACCATCTAAAATGGCATTGGCAACATCAGAAACTTCTGCGCGAGTAGGAATAGGATTTTTTATCATCGATTCCATCATTTGCGTTGCGGTGATAACTGCCTTATCACACAATCTGCTTCTTGCGATAATATATTTTTGAATAGCAGGCAACTCAGCATAACCCATCTCAACGCCTAAATCGCCTCGCGCTACCATCACCGCATCGGTTGCATCGATGATCTCGTCAATATTTTCACAGGCTTCTGCCCGCTCTATTTTGGCTACAATTTGGGCACTAGACCCAGCACTTTTAACCAAATCACGCGCGGCAGTAATATCTTTGGCTGTTTTAGGAAACGACAATGCAACGTAATCCACCTCTAAAGAGCCAATAAACGCGATGTCCTTTTTATCTTTATCGGTTAAACTCGGTGCACTAAGGCCGCCACCTTTTCGGTTTAATCCTTTGTTGCTGGTGAGCCTCCCGCCGACTTTAACTTCACAATTTATCTTAGAGCCTATTACTTCCCTAACAATTAAGATAACTCGTCCATCATCTAATAATAATTGATCGCCACTCGATACCTCTTGAGGCAATTCTGGATAATCAAGCCCTACGATATCTTGATCACCTCTATCGGTAGGATGATTAGCATCGAGAATAAAGCTCGCGCCTTCTTTAAGTACAATCCCTTCTGGGTGCGCAAAACGAGCTATTCGTATTTTTGGCCCCTGCAAGTCAACCAAAATCCCAATAATCTTGTTAAGCTCAAGTGCGCACTGTTTTGCTAACTCAATCCTTCGTCGCTGATCTTCTTGGCTACCATGGGACAAATTAATGCGCACCAGGTTCACCCCAGCTTGAATTAAAGCGCTCATGACTTCTTTTGAGTCTGTAGAAGGACCAAGCGTCGCTATTATTTTTGTTCTTCTTGGCATCATTTTCATAATAATTAACTATTCTCACTTATTCGAGATTCTAAAACAGCAACGGCAGGTAAGGTGTGCCCTTCTAAGGCTTCCAAAAATGCTCCGCCCCCTGTGGAAAGATATGAAATTTTATTCTGCACGCCAAATTGTTCAATCGCAGCTAAGGTGTCACCACCGCCTGCGACAGAAAATGCTTTAGAAGTCACAATCGCTTGCGCCAAGCTTTGGGTGCCTTGTGCAAACGGTGCACACTCAAAAACACCGAGGGGACCATTCCATAATACCGTTTTTGCCAGCGCAATGCATTTAGCCAAATTCAATTGCGACTGCGGCCCAATATCAAAAATTTTATCTGCATGACCCACTTGCGTGCAGTCCTTCACAATACCAATTTCTGTATCTGATAAGGTTTGGCCAATGACCACATCCGTTGGCAACCAAATTGTTTTATTTAGGGCAACGGCTTTTTGCATCATTTCTTTTGCTGTTGCTACTAAATCAGGCTCATAAAGTGACTCTCCAACGGATAACCCTTTTGCTGCTAAAAAGGTATTAGCTATTCCCCCACCTACCACTAAGGTATCTACTTTATTTAAGATATTGTTTAGCAACTTGAGCTTGGTTGAAACTTTGCTGCCACCCACGATAGCAACGACTGGTCTTTGCGGCGACACTAAAACATGATGAATTGCTTGCAGTTCCGCCTGCAATAAGGGGCCGGCACAAGCAACTTTGGCAAATTTAGCAACCCCCGCGGTAGACGCTTGTGCGCGGTGAGCAACTGCGAAGGCATCCATTACAAACACATCGCAAAGCGAAGCAAGCTTTTTAGCCAAGAGATCACTATTAGCTTCTTCCCCTTCCAAAAAGCGCACGTTTTCTAATAAGGCTAATTCGCCATTTTTAAGGGGAGGAACATCCTCATCCAAGGTAAACAGAGGAACCTTTTGATTAAGCGCTTTTCTTAAATATTGTGCGATTGGTGTTAATGAAAGGGCAGCATCAAACTGTCCTTCTTTGGGTCTACCCAAATGTGACATGACAATAACTTTAGCACCTTTGGCCAACGCTTTATTCAGTGTTGGCATTGCGGCATCAATTCTGGCGCTGTGAGCAATATTCCCTTCTTTCATGGGAACATTGAAATCTTCCCGGATGAGAACCCATTTATCTGAAATGGTAACCTGATCCATGGTTAACATCATTAGCTCACCTTCATCATAGCCGTGGCTGTATCTAACATCCGGTTAGAGAAAGCCCATTCATTATCGTACCAGGCTAATACTTTAACCAAATTCCCTATCACTTTTGTTTGAGTCGCATCAAAAATTGCCGAGTGCGGGTTATGATTAAAATCGATAGAAACTAACGGTGCTTCGTTATAGGCTAAGATCCCCTTAAGAGCTGTCTCTGAAGCATTTTTCAAAATGCTATTTACTTCATCGACCGTTGGCGCTTTTTCTACGGTTATGCTTAAGTCAACCACCGATACATTGATAGTGGGAACTCGAATGGCGAAGCCATCTAATTTACCTTTTAATTCAGGTAACACCAAGCCTATCGCACTAGCAGCACCCGTCTTGGTTGGAATCATCGAATGCGTCGCCGATCGCGCGCGACGTAAATCTTCATGATAAACGTCTGTTAACACTTGATCATTAGTATAAGCATGAATAGTGGTCATCAAACCACTGGTGATTTTTAATTTATCATGAAGTGGTTTAACTAAAGGTACCAAACAATTGGTCGTACAGGAGGCATTAGAAACAATCAGATGATCAGCACGCAAAGTTTCATGATTAATACCATAGACGATGGTTGGGACATCGCTTCCTGCGGGCGCAGAAATAAGTACCTTCTTAGCGCCAGCATCCAAGTGCGCCTTGGCTTTTTCAGCGCTTGCAAAGAAACCCGTGCATTCAAACACCACATCAATACCTAATTTTTGCCACGGGAGTTTGCTTGGGTTTCGTTCAGAAAGTACTTGAATTTCATCTCCATTGATAATCAAGCTACCATCACTACCTATCTTTACTTCCTTATTAAAACGACCATGCGTCGTGTCATATTGCGTTAGATGCGCATTTATCTTTGTATCACCAAGATCATTAATCGCGACAATTTTAATGTCATTTTGTCTGTTTGCATCGTAAAGTGCTCGTAAAATATTTCGGCCAATCCTACCATAACCATTAATTGCTATTCGTATTGTCATGTTAATCTCCACTTAATACTTCATTTATCGTTTTTACAATATTTTCTACCGTGATACCTTTTGCTTTATAGATGTCGCTCGCCGGTGCTGACTCACCATAACTATCAATGGCGATAATTTTACCCTTTGAACCAACAAATTTATGCCAACACAAGCTCGCCGCTGCTTCAACCGCAATCCGTGCACTAACGTTGGTTGGTAAAACACTTTCTTGATAGGCTAAATCTTGACTTGCAAACACCTCCCAACAAGGAAGGGAAACAACTTGTATCGCAATATTCTTATCTGCAAATTCTTTGGCCGCTTGCAAACAAAGCGATACTTCTGAGCCTGTGCTTATTAAAATAACCTTCGGTGTTCCCTTGCAGGCTTGAATGATATAGCCCCCTTTTTGAATATTCATTCGCGTTTGCTCATCTCTTGCAATGCCTGGAACATTTTGGCGTGTAAGAATGAGCGTGCTTGGGCCATCTTTGTACTCAAGTGCTTTTTGCCAAGCAACAACCGTTTCGGTGGCATCGCACGGGCGCCAATTATGTACGCCTGGCGTTGCACGTAACATCGTTAAGTGTTCTATCGGTTGGTGCGTTGGGCCATCCTCCCCTAAGCCGATAGAATCATGACTAAACACAAAGAGGGAACGCTGCTTCATTAACGCGGCTAATCGCAGTGCATTTCTCATATAATCAAGGAAGGTAAGGAAAGTGCCACCGTAAGGAATAAACCCACCATAGAGCGCCATGCCATTCATGATGGTCGCCATACCAAATTCGCGCACGCCATAATGCAAATAATTTCCTTGCGCAACATCATGGGTAATCACTTTAGAACCACCCCAAATGGTTAAGTTTGATTCGCTTAAATCTGCAGATCCTCCCAACAACTCTGGTAACAGCTCACCAATGCTTTCTAAAACCAATTGGGAGGCCTTGCGGGTTGCCAACGTTTTATTTTGCTGCTGTGTTTCTTTGATAAGGTTGTCGATATGCGTTTCGAAGATTGCAGGCATTTTTGCTTGTAACCTGCGATTCAACTCTTTGGCCAACTCAGGATATTTTTCTTGATACTGTTTAAATAAGCTATTCCAGGCTTCATTTTGTGCTATGCCTTTTTCTTGATTATCCCACGCTTGCTTAATTTCTTCGGGTAAAACAAAAGGAGGATAATGCCAACCCAAGGTTTCTCTAGTTGCGGCGACTTCGGTTTCACCTAAAGCGGCACCATGGCATTTTTCTTTACCTTGAAGATTTGGCGCACCATAACCAATAATGGTCCGACAACAAATCAAGGTGGGTTGAGTGGTATTCGCGCGAGCTTCATCAATCGCAGTCGAAATAGCAACAGGATCATGGCCATCTACATTTCGGATCACCTGCCAACCATAGCTCTCAAAGCGCTTTGGCGTATCATCGTTAAACCACTTTTTAACCGGGCCATCAATGGAAATGCCATTGTCATCCCAAAAAGCAATTAATTTTCCTAAGCCTAAGGTACCGGCAAAAGAACACACTTCATGGGAAACGCCTTCCATTAAACAGCCGTCGCCTAAGAAAACGTAGGTGTAATGATCGATAATAGGAAAACCTTCTCGGTTAAAGGTTGCCGCCAGTGTTCTCTGGGCTATCGCCATCCCAACAGCATTACCAATACCTTGCCCCAAAGGACCTGTGGTTGTTTCAACACCGGGGGTTATACCAAACTCAGGATGACCTGGTGTTTTAGAGTGAAGCTGCCTAAATGCGCGCAAATCCTCTATGGAAACATCATAGCCGGATAAATGTAACAACGAATAAAGCAGCATGGAGCCATGACCATTACTCAACACAAACCTATCACGGTTAGCCCAGTTCGGATTTTGTGGATTATGCTTCAAATAGTCTTGCCAAAGTACTTGAGCAATATCCGCCATCCCCATCGGGGCACCTGGATGACCTGAATTGGCTTTTTGAACGGCATCCATACTTAAGGCACGAATAGCATTAGCTAATTGTCGGCGGGTCGGGGCAACCATGAACAGCTCCTCGCAAAATTAATTTGTTATCAAAATTACACAATACGGTTTGAATAAGCGGGCAAATTATACCATCTGACTAGGGGAAAATCTCCGCGAACCAATGAAACGGGCTCAACCGAAATGCCA
>CAZHSJ010000004.1:0-31404 GCA_964535225.1 Uncultured Candidatus Berkiella sp.
CTGAAGAATATCCGCAAAGGGGGCACCGTTGTTTGCGCGGGCATTCATATGTCAGATATTCCCTCCTTTGCCTATGAAATACTTTGGGGGGAAAGGCAAATTTGTTCTGTGGCTAATTTAACGCGCAAGGATGGTGAAGAATTTTTAAAAATCGCGCCTTTGATCCCCATAAAAACCCAAGTAACGGTCTACCCTTTAGAAAAAGCCAACGAAGCCTTAGAAGATCTAAGGCAGGGGCGCTTTTCTGGCGCGGCGGTTATTCAGATTGGGAGTCCATGACACTTTTTGCCATTAACAATGCAATATCAATTGAATTAGAAGTATGTGCTATGGTGTTGCAGGTAATAACTGTTTTTGCGCCTGCCCTAATTATGTTTTCATAGGCGTTGTTTGCAAAAATAGCATGCACCCCTATACAAATAGGGGGAGGCATTTTAATTTGTTGCAAATGCTTAATGGTTTCAATCATGGTTGTGCCTGTTGAAATAATGTCATCAACCAGCACGGGAGTGTATGCTTTAAACTGATTTAGATCGGGAAACTTAATCTGTACATGTTCATCATCTATTCTTACTTTCTCTAGGGTTGAAAATGGGGCATTCATTTCTTTAGAAAGGGTAGACACCCATTGTTCACTCTCACTGTCTGGACCGATGATAATGGGTGAGGTAACATGTTTTTGCACCCAATTTGCAATAGGATGAGTCGCATGCAAAGTTTGTGTTGGAATTTTATAAATTTCATCAAGTGTGCGGTATCGATGTAAATGAGGATCGACCGTTACCAGCCAGTCAGCATAATCTCCAATTATTTTAGAAAATACTCTTGAGGTGATCGCCTCTCCAGGTAAAAAGCGTTTATCTTGTCGCATGTAAGGTAAGTAGGGCACCACTAACCCAATTTTCTTTACCCCTAATTCTCTTGCGGTTTGTAATGCAAAGAGTAAGGGTAATATTTTCGGATTAGGTTTATCTAACGAAGCTATTATAATTATATTTCTATTGCTAACATCAGTATCAAATCGAATATAAGATTCCTGATCAGGAAATTCTCGAACAGTGAGCTTTCCAAAATCAAATTGGCCTGTGGAATTAAATACATCTTGAAAAGAAGTTGGCGTAAACATCGAAAAAATAAGGGGTTTCATTCAGGCTCACCAAAATTGAAAATTTCATGTCCCATGGTTAAAAAATTAACAGCGTAATTTAGCTCGCCTTTTGCTTGCGCGTGAATTTCAAAAAGGGGATCGCCAATATTCACGTGTGTGCCTATGGGGGCAAGTAACTTAATACCTGCTGTTTTTGCTTGTGGCGCACCCGCAAGCTTTGCCATACGACTTAAATATCGATTATCAATTGAAAGTATATTCCCTTTCTTTGTAGAAGTAATGGTCTTTATATATTTTGCAGTTTTAGGCTCAAAAAAACCTCCCTGGGCATGACAGATGGCTTGAAATTTATGCCATGCTTGACCGCTATTTAAGATCTCTTCAGCGAGTTGGTAGCCCGTGCCTTGCTTTACCTTTGGTGAAAATTCTAATAATAACCCTGCTAACGTAAGAGCGCGCTCTCTTAAGTTTTTAGGGGCATCGACATTCCCTTGTAGTACAGCGAGCACCTCTTTTGCCTCTAGGGAAGGTCCAATCCCTTGACCAACTGGCTGTGTACCATCTGTAAAAATCGTTTGCACATGAAGCCCTAGTTTTTTACCAATATTTTCAAGTAGGGTTTTTAACTGTTGTGCAGATGAAATTGATCTCACTTTAACTGTTGGGCCAATAGGGATATCAATTAGCACATGGGAGGAGCCGGCCGCAATTTTTTTAGATAAAATGGAAGCAACCAGTTGACCAATACTGTCTAAAATAAGTGCACGTTCAATACGAATTAAAACGTCATCGGCAGGGCTTAAATTCACAGCGCCGCCCCAAATAATACATCCATTTTCTTTTTCAACGACTTTTTTCATAGAGGATAAATCAAGATCCACTTTTGTCATCACTTCCATCGTATCGGCGGTACCAGCAGGAGAGGTAATGGCCCTTGAGGATGTTTTGGGAATGGTAAGGCCAAATGAAGACACAATAGGCACGACGATAGGGGTTGTTCTGTTGCCAGGTAAGCCACCAATGCAGTGTTTATCAATAACAAATTTGCTTGGCCAATTTATTTTATTACCTACCTCTATCATCGATTCCGTTAGTGATAAAATTTCATTTTCAGAAAACCGGCCATTACCTGTTGAGGCAAGAAAAGCTGAAATATGAATGTCAGATAAGGAGCCCGCAACAACGTCTCTTACAATCTCAGTTATTTGACTTTTAGTCAGCTCATGACCATAAATTTTTGCTCTGATATAATCAAGAGAATTTAAGTGATCAGGATGAAATACGTTAATTTCATCTCCCGCCTTTGCATCTAAAAATTCCCAAGCAAAGTTAGAAAGGCTTGCTTCGTGAGGGGTGAGCAAATCTGATTCAATGGTGTTTAAGGTTGCCAATAATATGCCATTTTTATGAGCTACTTTAATTCGAGCAGGTGCTTCAAATCCCTCTGATCTGCAAACAGGGCTGTCTTTACGCAAGTACACAACCGCTTCTTTATAGGTATTAATTCCTAAAGGTTTTAAGGTAAGTGTGTTGGATTTTGGCATGGTTATAATTCTATACTTTGTAAGTAAGAGGGAACTGTGCAATGCCAATGAAACTTATTTTCAATTTTTTCTTTTAAAGAGTTGGCAGCTTCGATTTCTCCGTGTGTGATAAAAACAGTTTTTGGCTTTTGCTTGAAATGAGACAACCAATAAAGTACTTCTTCATAATCTGCATGTGCTGAGATATTGTCTAAATTTTCAACTCTCGCATTGATTGGAACCATTTTTCCATGAATTTTTATTTCAGACTCACCATTCAGTATTCTTGCACCACGGGTGCCAGCTGCTTGATACCCTGTAAACAAAATTGTGTTTTTGGCATGTGGCGCAAAAGCTTTTAAATGGTGCAAAACTCGCCCCCCTGTGGCCATACCACTTGCCGATATAATAATGGTTGGCATTGCATAATTATCAATTTGCTTAGATTCTTCCACAGTTGAGATATAAGTGGCCGTTGTGCTTACCGCTTTACACTCCTTTTTAGTTAGGCGATGTTCACCAACATAATGCTCAAGTAAATGAGTAACCTTGGTTGCCATGGGGCTATCGACAAAAACAGGAATATTAGGAATAGCATGCTTTAGTTTTAATTGATTTATATAGTAAAGCACGGTTTGAGCTCTTCCTACCGTAAAAGCAGGAATGAGCAGTGTGCCCCCTTTTTTTGCCGTATTGGTTATAATGTCTTTCAATTCCGTGAAGGGCGATGTTTTTTCGTGTAGTCTGTCACCATAAGTTGATTCAACAATAAGATAATCTGCGTTATCAATGATGTCAGGCTCATTGATAATAGGATCATTTCTTCTACCCAGATCGCCTGAGAAAACTATTTTTTTATGAAGAGCGTTAATTTCAACAATGGCTGCACCAAGAATGTGCCCAGCAGAATGAAATGTAAAATGACAGTCTTTATCTATAGTAAATTTTTTATAAAAATCAATAGGAACAAATTGCTTTAACACCTTTTCAGCGTCTACCCTTGTATAAAGCGGTAAAGCAGGTTTATGCTTTGAATAATGATGTTTATTGGCTTGGTAGGCGTCTTCTTCCTGAATATGCCCGCTGTCTGGTAACATAATAGAGCAAAGATCAGTTGTGCCTTCGGTTGCATAAATGGGCCCAGAAAATCCTTTTTTCATGAGCAAGGGTAAATAACCAGAGTGATCTATATGCGCATGGGTTAAAATAACGGCATCAATTTTCTTTGGGTTAATGGGTAACTCATTCCAATTTCTTAAACGTAATTCTTTATATCCTTGAAATAACCCACAATCAATTAGAATATTTTTTGAATGATAGTTCAAAAGATATTTCGCTCCGGTTACAGTCTCTGTTGCGCCCAGAAAGGTTAACTTCATTAGTTGCCCTATTTTAATTCTTTATTTATGACATTGATTTTATATTTATCCTCAGGGTTTTATCTCAAACCTGCTGCATTACCGCTTATTTTGCTGAGTATATTTACAGTATTGGTTTATAAAATAAATGTAAGCCAATATATTTATAATAGTGGTCTTCTTCAAACAGGGAACTCTTAAATAGATTTTCAGGTCGTATTTGCAATAACGTATAAAAATAAGAGGCAAATATGAAGGCGATATCTATTACAGGCACTTTAATTTTATTCAGTATCTCGTTTACCTCACCCTATATTTACGCTCAATACCCTAACATCCTCTGTAAAACCGATCCTTTTGACTGTTATAAAGTTAAGAAAGGGGAAACCTGGGAATCCTTATTCCCTGATGATGAGCATCGCACATTTGTAAAAAAAATTAATAGAATGAATATTCAAATTCGCCCTGGAATGATAATAGCCATACCAAAAGACACAGATATTGAACCAGCGGAATTTTTAGGATATTCGCCTTTTCCGCAGGAGATCCCAGCACTAGGCGAAGAGATTATTAGAGTTGATTTAAGCGATTTTGCCTGGGCTGCTTATAACCCGGATGGCTCGCTTGTGAGATGGGGCCCCATTTCTGGCGGTAAATCGAATTCCACCATCACAGGAACTTACATTTTTTATCGTAAGCAGGGCAGTGGGTGTATTTCAAGTAAATATCCAAGACCAAGAGGTGGCGCGCCGATGCCTTATTGCATGCATTTTAAGGGGGGCTATGCCATGCATGGTTCTCCCACGGTACCGGGTTATCACGCAAGCCATGGCTGTATACGTATGTTTACAGACGATGCCCAATGGCTTAATCGCGAATTTGTCGATACCGGCAGCACCAAAGTTAAAATAACGCAATAGCTCTCAACTATTATCGTAATTTTTTAGAGTCTTTGAGAACAATCGAGCTTGGATGAACGGTATTTTCTTCTATCGGATTTTGGTTATATAAAATGGGCACTGCGTGCACAGGTAAATGTTGATTATTTTGTTGATCAAAATGGTTTAGATAATGAGCAAGTTTTTCCATGCCATAAATGACCAAACCACTAGCGCCAAGGAGGACACTGCCGTTAATGGCAACGGTTGTCACATTTTCAAGCGCTTTTTGGGAGGTCACTTCTGGTGCGGTCCACCATTCGTAGAGTCTATAAAGAAAGACAAAACCTAACAATTTCGCTATTTTTTTTACTCTTTTATAAGGATCAAAAGAAGGGTTTCTCGGTGCGTACATTTTATTTTCCAGTTTTAGTAAATAAGCTGAATATTATGATTGTGTAGAATAAAAAGCAATCAATAAATAATTATTAATATGTTAACCAACTTTTTGTTGTGTTCGCATTTAAAATCGTAAATGACGCCTCTTTAACATCCAAATCACTTGAGCGCAGGCCATGGCAGCTAACAAGTGTTTTATGCCGTGACCACTTATAAGTCCTGTCCACTCATAAACCACTGTGTCGAGCCCTTCAAAGATTTTTGATAGTAAGTACCACAGCGCCACCAGTAAGAGCATCCATCCATGGGTATATTTAGGGGTATACAATGCCATTAGAAAAGGGATGAGTAAAATGGGGATTAATTGCACTAGGATATAAGGGCGCATATCACCTACTCCTGCGGTTTCGGTTAAATACCAATAAATAAGAGCCCCTATGCCATAAAGCACCATGGGTAAAAAGCTGATTGCGGCAAAGCGAGACCCAATGCGCTCTGAAAGTATGGCTGTAAATAAGCAAATAAAGGAAAAGATAATAGGCAGCCTATCCCACACTAAACGATAATTATCAGGATTAAGATGATAATAAGTTGAACCAACTGCTGTTAAGGTAACTCCCAGAAAAAACCCAATCCAGGCCAACTTTTCTGTTTTGCTTTCTATCGTAAAATGACGTATGCGCCACAAACCAAAGATCCCAAGAAGTAAAAAGGGGAGGTTTGTTAATACATTTTCTGCATGCGGTAAGCCTAACCACCCGTGCTGATTTGCAAAATCGTTATACCCAGGTATTTGCGGGATAGGCCCCTGCATAGCTAAAGCACCTATGGCAATACCAACAACAAGTAACAGCAGCATGGCACGGTAGCGCTTTAAAAAGTCCATCGAAATAACCTCATTATGCTTATACCTCTATTCTCGCATAGTGGGATGTTGTCATTCTACACTAGAAAGCCAATTAACTCTGCATGGTTGTAGGTTCACTCATCCTTTTGTCGACTTATTACTTGGCTGCATCAGATCTAGCGTTATACCCCATTGCTTTAAGTGGCATTTTTGCTAAAGTGCAGTTCATTTAAATTTCAAACAGATATCACCATGAAGCGCGGCGTTAAGGCAAGTAAAAAAATAACTAAAAAAAGAGCAAGAGAAAGCGAAAGCCTCTGTGATACCTCTTATGTTGTTTCTTCATTAAGCACGACTGAAATACACGCAGATCGCGAATTTGAATTCCAAGAAGCAGATCTGTATTTCAAAAAAAACAAAGCAGCCGTCAAAAAGAGCAAAGAAAGCCCAATTTTACATTCTTTTATTCAATTTAAAGGTAATGATATCGTTAGCTTAGCTAATAAAGACATCGAGGGTGTTCTAGGGGAAGGTAAATTTGGCGTTGTTGTTAAAGGGCAAAAAAGAGATCGCACAGAAATTGCTGTGAAGATAGAAGGTACGGACGAAAAGAGAAGTGCTAGAAACCCACAAGTACGCCTCATGAAGCGCATGAATTTCTTTTTGGGCGAAACACATAGAACCTTAGAAAAAGCTAAAAAATTTAAAGGGCATTTAATTAAGACAAAGCGCTATACCGCTTTAAGATTGCTTAAAGGGGAAGAGCTTGCTAAACAGCTAAAGGATCTCTCCCCCGAGCAAAGACTCATTGTTGGCATTAAGTGTTCTGAACAGCTAAGCATTATGCAAAAAAACAGAGGTATACATCTTGATGTAAAACCTCAAAATTTTGTAGCGCAGATCAATGGTCTTGATATTAGTGTTGAATTTTGTGATTATGATTTTTCAATGATGCTGCCTGAAGGGGTAGAGAGTATAGAATTGGATCATTGGGCGGGTACCGAGAGGTATAGGGCACCTGAAATTGATAAAAAACACGCGTTGTCTACATTTTCTTTTGCAGCGGATATTCATTCATTAGGGGTAATGTTTAGAGATGATCTTAAACTACCCAAAGATGTTTATCAGAAAATGATTTATAAAGATAGAACAAAAAGATGTTCTATAGACGAGGTTTTAGCAACACTTAATGACAAACTGGCTATGAACGAAACAACACGCAGGCGCACCCCCTCAAAGCCAAAGAATACCGATTCCTTGCCGCTAAAGCGAAAAAAGCGCTTAAAGTAATATTAAAAATGCTTAGCGGCCCCACTAATTAGAATGTTATCAGAGCCACTAGTGTTGTAATTGGTATTAATTCTGATTTTTTTCATTGTCCTATGATGAAGATTCCTCGGTTGAGGATTTTTTCTTAGGATAAACTCTCACTTGAAGAATACGGGGGCCTCGAATTCTTTTAATAACAATAGTAAAATCATTAAATTCGATTTTTTCTTTTTCCTTGGGCATGGTTTTGAGTGTTTCTAAGATTAAACCACTCACGGTATTAGCCTCAATAGTTGGCAACTCAATTTCTAATAAACTTTCCAAAGTAAAAATGGGTGCGCTGCCTTTAATTATAAAACTGCCATCTTCTAGGGCAATCCACTCTTCTTTGGTAATATGAAACTCGTCTTTTATTTCACCGATAATTGCTCTCAGGATATTATCTAAGGTAACAAAACCAATGCTTTTTCCTGATAAAACGACAATCGCTAAATGAGGTTTGCCTTGCCGAAATTTATGAAACACATCAAGTAGGTTATCATCCGCTTTAACTTTTAATATAGGACGTATAAAAGGAGAAAGATTTTTGACGAGATTTGCCCTGGCTATTACGGGCACCAAATCCTTAATATGAACAATACCAACAATATTAGAAGGATGGTACTTATAGACAGGATATCTGCTAAATTGTTTTTTGGATATAACGTGCATATTTTCTTCAAGCGATTTATTAATGTCTAGTACGACTAAATCATTTAATGGGCGCATCACATCAGAAATTTCTAAATCAGTGAATACAAGACTTCTTTTTAATAAATCGAATTCAGACTTGCTAAATTCGCCATACCGGTGGCTTGCACGGAGGATGAGCTGTATTTCATCAGAAGAATAGGATAAGGAGCTCTCATCATAACGATGTAACTTGCATAACTTTAATAGAAAATTCGAGCTTAAATTTAAAAACCAGATCGCAGGATACATAAACCAATAAAATAAGTATAAGGGGATCGCTGTTAATAAAGCGATTGTTTCAGTTTTGCGAATAGCAATGCTTTTGGGCATCAGCTCGCCTATGACGATATGCAAATAGGATATAAAACCAAAGGCTAAAAAGAAAGCAATAATAGTAATGGTTTCTTTAGAGGTAATGCCAAGTTCATACAATAGCGGCTCGATTAATTTTGCAAAGGCGGGTTCGCCCACCCAACCTAAGCCTAGGGATGCCAACGTAATACCTAATTGGCACGCAGATAAATAGGCATCTAGTTGTTGATGTACCTTAACCAGCGTTTTTCCTGCAATCCCTTTATTTGATTCAAACGCCTGAACACGAGTGTGGCGGATTTTTACAATTGAAAATTCAGCCGCAACGAAGAATGCGTTGAGAAACACAAAGAATACAGCTAACAGTATGAGTGTAGTTGAGGTCATAACTATTTCACTAAAGAAACTTTATTTACCCTAATAAATGAAATCCAGCGTCAATATAGATAGTATCACCGGTCATGTTTTTTGCATAATCTGAGGAAAGGTACGTTACCATGGCCCCCACATCCTCTATATCAACCAGTGATTTTAAAGGTGATTGACTCTGCGCGCGCGCTATGAGTTTGTCAAACTCCTCTAACCCAGAGGCCGCCCTGGTTTTCACAGGCCCAGGGGATATGGCGGTAACACGGATATTTTGTGTGCCAAGCTCAAAGGCCATATACCGCACAACACATTCTAAAGCGGCTTTAACAGGCCCCATTAAATTATAGTGTTCTACCACTCTTTGTGAACCGTGAAAACTCATGGCAAACATAGCACCACCATTTTTCATTAACGGTTTGGAAAGATTTGCCATGCGAATGAAAGAGTGACAAGAAATATCCATGGCTAAAAGAAACCCTGCTTTGGAGCAATTCACAATAGGGCCTTGTAGATCAGCTTTTGGTGCAAAAGCGATGGAATGAATTAAAATGTCTAATTCACCCCAAGTAGAGTTAATCTCATCAAAAAGATGAATTAACTCATTGTCATTGGTGACATCACACTTGGTATAAATGGCAGGCTTTAGTTCGTCTGCAATTTTATCAATATATGTTTTAGCTTTATCGTTTAAATAATTTATAGCAAGCTCGGCTCCTGCCTTTTTAAGCATTTTAGCGCATCCATAAGCAATAGAGTGTTCATTTGCTATGCCAACCACTAAGGCTTTCTTACCTTTTAAAAGATTTGCATCCATTGGTTTACCTCTGTGTTAATAGTTTATATGTATGATTGGCAATAATTTGTTCTTCATCTGTAGGCATAACGCGGATCTCAACTCGCGAATCAGCTTTATTAATAATCTCATTATGCTGTGCATTTAAAGTAGGATCTAATTTAATACCCAACCAGGCCATATCTTGGCAGATTAATTCCCTCACCATAGAGGCGTTTTCGCCTATACCACCCGTGAATACAAGCATATCTAAACCGTTTAAACTTGATGCTAAGGCGCCAATTTCACGTCGAGCCCTAAATGCAAATAGTTCAACAGCTTCTTTGGCTCTTGGATCGTTTGATGCAATAAGGGTTGCCATATTACTACTAATGGTAGAAACACCAAGTAACCCAGATTTTTTATAAAGTAGCTCCTCAATGTTATCATGGTTCATATTTTTGAACTTCATCAAGTAGAGGATAACACCAGGATCAATAGATCCGCACCGAGTTCCCATCATGAGGCCGTCTAAGGCAGTGAATCCCATGGTGCTATCTAGACTTTCTCCATTTTTAATGGCGCACATGCTGGCACCATTTCCCAAATGTGCAACGATAATTTTTTTAAGTTTAATATCTTGAATTTTATTATTTAATTGACTAAGCACATACTCATAAGACAATCCATGAAAACCATATCTACAAATACCAGAATCGGTGTATTCTCTTGGTAAACCGAAAGTATCTGCAAGTTTAGAATGTGTACGATGAAATGCCGTATCAAAGCAAGCAACCTGTGGGAGGGTAGGGGCAAGGTCATTAATAACCTCTATGGCTTTTAAATTAAAAGGTTGGTGTAATGGTGCAAATGAATTTAATTTCTTAAGATTTTCGATATCTTGTTGCGTTACTAAAATAGGTTTAACATACGTATGCCCACCATGAACAACTCGGTGCCCGATAGCATTGATCTTATTACCTGAGGCAATAATTTTGTCGAATAAATAATTGTAAAAATAAGTATAGTTTTGATTTTTATCGAAGGTTGTTTCGGTTATTAACTTGCCACTGGCATTAAAATGTTTTAGCGCGGGGGAAAGACCAATATTGGTAATTGCGCCGTAGTTTTCTTTGTTAAGCGACTTCTCAAAAGTATAAGTCGCAAATTTAATGCTAGATGAGCCCACATTCAACGTCAGGATGTTAATTTTGACACCTCTATGCCTAAACAGTATTTGCAATATACCTTAAATATATAGTCGGTTTAGTCGAGTTATAGATTAAGGCATTAAGGTAACAGGTGATGAAATGCTATTTAATCCAATAGATAATAGATGGCTTTATGGAGCCGTTGATACACACTCAAGGCTAATGAAGCCGGTATCTGAATACTATTTAAAACTGTCAAAGCAGTTAAATAGGGTTTCAGATCTCATGAATATCCCCGGAAAACTCCCCTATATGCCAACGGATGAATTGCGCGAGCTGATGAAACATCCACGGTACCTGATCCGCTTAGGGGCGGGTTATTCCTATATCACTCATATGTTATTAGATACCTATCAAAAACCTAAATTTGGCATTGAGGACGTAAAGGTAGGTGATACCTATTATGATGTGCAGTTCACTATTGTTAAGAAAAAAAGCTTTTGTAATTTAGTGCATTTTAGAAAAATAATGGAAGGTGCAGAAAAACTGCCTAAATTACTATTAGTTGCCCCTTTGTCGGGACATTACGCCACGTTGCTTCGCGAAACGGTTAGAGATTCACTACCCTATTATGATGTTTATATTACGGATTGGAAAAATGCGCGTGATGTGCCTATTAGTGAGGGCGCATTTGATTTCGATGAATTTGTTAAATATATGATCTCTTTTATGCAAGATCTTGGTCCAGATCTGAATGTCATGGCTGTGTGTCAACCAACCGTACCTGTTCTCGTTGCTCTTGCCTTGATGTCCACGGACAATGATCCCCATTTACCCAACACAGCCATTTTGCTTGGCGGCCCTATTGACACTGATCAAGCCCCAACGAGTGTTAATGAGCTTGCAACATCACGTGGGGAAGATTGGTTTAAACAAAATGTGATGTCAATTGTGCCAAGTCGTTTTCCAGGGTACATGCGATTAGTTTATCCTGGGTTTATGCAATTATCGGGCTTTATGAGCATGAATTTACAACGCCACATTGAATCACTACGAGGGGCAGTTGAAGATTTTGCTAATGATAACCGTAAAAATGCGTTTAAAACAGTTAATTTTTATACAGAATATTTCTCTACAATGGATCTAACAGCCGAGTTTTATCTTCAGACAATAGACACGGTTTTTCAGAAAAAATTGTTAACAAAAGGAAAATTAAAAACAAGAGGGCGTTATGCAACCCTGCAAGACATCACTAAAACCTCAATTTTGGCTATTGAAGGTGAAAAAGATGACATTACGGGTATTGGGCAAACGAAATCTGTACTAACCTTATGTAAAAATTTGCCCGACACAATGAAGCGCTATTTCTTAGCGCCAGAAGTAGGGCATTATGGTTTATTTAACGGTAGTAAGTTCAGAAAAGTGGTTTTACCTGAAATAATGAAATTTACCAGTGAACATAGAAGAAAAATGCATTAATGGCTAAATTCAAAATAGACATAGACAGCCTTGCTAAAACATTTTTAGATAAGTGCAAAAAACTACCCAAAATTCGGGTGGCGTGTGTTTATCCTTTAAGTGATGATGCCTTACAAGGTGCTATTGATGCAGCCTTGATTGGTATTATTGAACCTATACTTATTGGCCCAAAAGATAAAATGGAGGCACTGGCTGATAAATTAAAGGTAAGTATAAAAGAATATGAGATCATTGATAAGCCTACCCCTTATGCTTGCGTACTAAAATCTATTGAACTAGTTAACGAGGGGTTAGTTGATTCCATAATGAAAGGGAGTTTGCATACCGATGAATTAATGTCAGAGGTGGTTAATAAAGCATCAGGGCTGCGAACAAGGCGACGTATAAGTCATGTGTTTGTCATGGCAATGGAAAACTATCATAAACCATTTATTGTAACGGATGCGGCTATAAATATTAGTCCAGATCTCATTACGAAAAGGGATATAACGCAAAACGCCATTGACTTGTTTCATGTGTTTAATAAAAACAAACTTGCAAAAGTTGCCATTATTTCAGCGGTTGAAACAGTCAACCCAAGCATTCCTTCAACCATTGATGCCGCTTGTTTATCAAAAATGGCTGATAGAGGGCAAATTACTGGCGCCATTGTCGACGGCCCCTTTGCTTTTGACAATGTGATTAGTTTGCAATCAGCTAAAACAAAAAATATTAAATCTGAAGTGGTTGGTGATGCGGATATTTTCATTTTACCTAATTTAGAGGCAGGTAACATCTTTGTAAAGCAGTTGATATATATTACCAATACATTATCAGCAGGCATTATCCTTGGTGCAAAAATCCCTATTATTTTAACTAGCCGTGCAGATGGGATACAATCAAGGATAGGTTCTTGTGCATTAGCAAATATGCTGGTTAATAACCGCCGTCAAGCATTAAAATAGTGTATTTATTTTTTAGGCTTTAGCTTTTTTTCATTTTCCAATGCTTTTTCAGTGATTTCGGTATATAGCTGGATCCCTTTTGTCACAAGTTCCTGATACTGAGGATACTTATCTGAATAACGTAAAACATATTTGGCATCATTTAAAACGGTATTTAGAAAGTCCACCTCAGTATTTTCGAGTTTTTTACCTTCTTCCACTTTCCTTTTTAAATCCATTGCCCTAGGAAGCCTTTGCTCAGTAAAACGTTTGATCAAAGCAGCTATGACAATCTCATCTTCTGGATTTATGTCCATTTTAAACTCCATTATCAAGTATCTTTCAGTTAAGTATAGCTGGTTTTCATCGTTCTGAATAAAACGACAGTTGACATTGCTAGGTAGAGTATTTAATTTCAACTTATTATGAAAACTAAATTTTCTTCAGCGATGAGTAACTTTCAATTTGGAATAATGAGGATAATAACATGCTGCAAGGTTCACAGGATGGCTCAACTTGTTCAACAACATCAGCATCAACAACCCCTTCCCCCAAGCTACTTAATGAAGAATCGCTTGAAATTTCTAGGCAAGCAACTAATTCGTCACCATTAGCAGATGTCTCTAGCGAAGATGAGGCGGTGGATTCATTACGAAATTCACTGTTTAGACTAAGTCTTAACAAAGAGGCTTTAGCTGCCTCTAGGGAACAAGCCGTTGAAACATTGTCTGATATGATAGCAAGAATGATTATGCTCAGTCCAAGAGGAAGTGAAACTGAATTTGAAAAAATTGCACAGTTGTTAACAAAAAGACCAGATGTTATTGATCAAGACACATTTCCTTTAGTTTTTAAATATTTAAAAGCTTATAATGACATTAATCAAACAGCAAAGTTACTTGTTATACTGCTAGAAAGTGGTAATCAGTATCATGCTTTTGATCTAGAGGGTGTTTTTCTTTGGTGTATAACGCATAAAAGTACTCAGGTTATTGAAAGTTTAGTAAAATATCAAAATATATGTTTTATTAAAGAATTTAAACCAATTGTATTTAAAATTTATATAGAAAAAATGGGTGGTGCTAAGTTTTTGGACTATTTGTTGTTTTCTTCATGGTCCTTTCAAATGCCAGAGTCTCACTATGAAAGTATATTTAAAGATTTATTTTTATTTGCCTCAGGCAAAGGGTTACCTGAAGTGCTTGGCATGCTGCAGCATCGATGTGAGTTTCTTCAAAAAAGAGGAATTGTCCTTGAAGCTTTAGAAATGGCTATTTCAGAAGGAAATGCGTCCAACGTTTTATTTCTATGGAAAAACAAGTGTCTAAATGCCCAAGATAAACAACAATTAACCCTTAAGCTAGTACGTGATCAAGATAAAGATCTCTTGGAAGCATTAGAAAAAGATAACCAAATATTCTCTATGTGTGAAAACGTTGTCTTTAAAGTAGCAAATTTATATGCAATGGGTAACCTTAATCCGCAAGACGTACCGTTAATACTGGGATTGGTCGAGGCGCAAATAGGCTTGGTGTCGGCGTTAGAGGGATTATCTTATATTAAAAAGAGGCATTACTACTTAGATCTTGCAAGAGAATTGCTAGGGCTTGCAAAAAAATATTCAGACAAATCAAAAGAAATGGCTAAACAGTTTGATGGCACATTTTATGAAAAAATGTTAGATCCTCTTGATGAGTGTAGCCCTAAACGTGAGCGAAAAAGCCAGCTCTCTTTACTTGATGAAATACTCCATCCTAAAAAGCAAGATGATGCCGAGCCTCAATTAGAAGAGCAAGAGGCGCCTTCTGATTCAATGGTAGAGGTGTTTACTCCCTTACGTGAATCTTGTGTTTTAAAGTTACAAAAAGAAGCGCTTGACGATGCAAAAGAACATTTTAAACTAAGAAATACGCCACCCGCTAATAAGTAACTGTTTTATAATACAGTTTTTTACAAAGAAGTGAACTCAGTATCCATATTATTGTCTCAACAGTTGGATGAAATAAAACCTCATATCAGCTGTGGAGGCAATCATGTTGAAAAAATTACTAGTAGTGGGGGTCGTGGGGAGCTTGGTTTGCATGTCATTACCTGCGTTTGCAAAATATAACGATTATTACGATACGCTTCCTTACTATAAGCAAAATACACAACGTTCAGTGAATACCTATTATGTAAATAAGCAACGGCATCAAAAAAATGCGAATTATAGATATGATGATGCTTATTATGAAAATGAGCCCCAAAGCAGAAAGGTAAAGCATGGCGCAAGAAGCGGTGGTGCCCCGTTTCCAAGCCAAATTTCAGGGGGTAACATCGTTAAAGTAGATTTAGGTAAACTTGCCTGGGCAGCCTATGATGGCAGCGGCAGTTTAGTTAAATGGGGACGTGCCTCAGGTGGAAAATCCTATTGTCCTGATATTGGCCGGGGATGTAGAACCGTAACAGGAACCTATACCATTTTTAGTAAGAAAGGCCCCGGTTGTAAATCAAGTCGTTTTCCTGTCGGAAAAGGGGGCGCACCCATGCCATACTGCATGCATTTTAAAGGCGGCTACGCGCTACATGGTGGCAAAGTGCCTAATTACAATGCAAGCCACGGTTGTGTCAGAGTGCCTTATGGCGACGCTCAATGGTTAAATACTAACTTTGTTAGGGTGGGGTCGACGCGTATTAGCATCAAATACTAAAATACTCTTCCTATTTTGAATTTATGCTGCATTTCTGGTTGTAGGGGCGGATCCCTGCCTGCCTTGCCGTAGTTTTAACGAAGGCAGGTATCCGCCCTTTTTGGGACGGCGCAGAGGCCGTCCCCTACGAGAGAAGAGAAATTTTAGAACAGCGCCTGTCTGCCTTACCTAATCGTATTTTCGCCTTGTTAAGGCAGGTAGTTTTTTATAATTACTTTCATTTGCAAGGCTGGGATCTGAAAAGGAATAGGTTTCTAACTCCTTGTTTGACTCAAGCTTGGTATAATCTATTTTGCTTAACGCAAGGTGCAAAATGGGTTTGTTGGTATTTCCCGTCAATTCTCGGTCACTTATTACCTTAAAGAGCGGGCGATCAAAGTGTAGCGGGATTTTATAGGTTTCTGGAACAATTCCCCTGGGATAAGATTGTTTATTAATAATCCCTTTAGGGCCTAATAATTCAGCATAAGTCTTTTTTTCCTGTGTTTTAGTAAGATAAACTTCCCTTGAGCCTATGTCATGAAGATCCAAGGTAAACGCTCTTAGGATAGGCATGCCCCCCTCGGTTTGCCTATTATACCGGTTAGCAAAGGTAGGTACCTTTTGTGCTAGATTAAAGCACGTTTGCACCAGGGTTTTTTGTTGTTCAACTGTTGGCTCTGCTTTATCATCATCACTTATGCGAAAACCATAAGAGAACAGAATGGCAGATTCATCATAAGGGGCATAAAAGCGAATTTCGGCAAACCGTTGCGTTCTGGCAATATCAACGAGTGTCATAAAATAGGGTAAAAGTTGATGCGTCTTAACATGATCACATAAAGAATAAAACCGAGCTTTCAAAACAACACATTCTAGAGGTATACAAGCAGGGTGTTGATTTTTTAGTCGTGTATGAAGTAAGTTAGCGGCGCAATCATCAGGGCTGACAAATTCATTAATGGCCATCGGTGTAGGCGCGGTACCATAAGAAGTCCAGCTTGGGTAAATTTCAAAAGCCCCATGTGATTCCTCATCGGTATCAACGAGACTCACTTTTAGTTTTCCTGAAAATGGATTGAGCTTTACTGTTTCCCAAGAATAGTCAGAGGCAATAAAGGATGCTTCAACTTTGTAGGCTGCTCCGTTTACCGAAACACGACCAACTTCATACGAGCAAGGTGTCATAAATGAATTCACACGGGTAACAATCGTCCCGCCTGCGGCATCGTCAAAATCTAGGTCGTCAACATTAGGTAAAGCCATAAAATTCATAACGGTAACCTGTTCTGTGGTTAACAATTCTTTTCTTCTTTGTGTCACTTGAAAAATAAAATCCGTTGTTTTTGCATAAAGCACTTTCATATCTCTGCTTAATGCTTTTTGTAATGCCTTAAAAAGGATGCCTTCTTGTTTTAGAGATGTTTTTTCGATGGTTTGGAATAACCTGTTTAGCCGGGTTTGTTGCTCAAGCAGCGAATCACATAATTGAGCAAATCCTTGAAAGGCAGCACTAAATTCATTGTACTCTTGTATGCTATCCTTAGGAATTGCACTAATTTCAGCTAATCTTCGTTCAAGGTAGGTTAACATATGTGAGTAATGCCACAGGATAATCATTTTTTCTTGTGCAAAACTATTTTGTTGTTCTTTGCTCACTATGTTGAGTTTTACTAAGGGATTAAATGCGTGTGAAGGTAATAGGGGCCTTGTGGATAGGACTATTTCCCCAAAGGCGTTAACACTCAAGGTATTATTCGTTTTTGCGAAAGGGGTGAAATCTCGTAAGGTGTTAGCATTAGCTAATAACGTTTTGGTATCAGTCACTTTGGCAAACGACAGCATTTCATCTCCGCAAATACACATTCTAAGAAGACAGCATGATAACAAAATAGTGAGTTGAAGAAAAGTTTTAAATAAGCCAGCTGACACATTCTGTGCAAATCGGGTAGTCTCGGCTTTTTTTAACAATTACGTGCGTTGCTTACTTCTATACTTAAAGCGGAGAGCTCAGCACTATTTGGCTGTATATTAATACAAGTCAGGTTAAGAGGGATTATGCCAAACACAATCAACGAGGCTATTAAGGTAGAGGCCCTGTCTAAAAAGTACGGTCAAAAAAATGTACTCGCGGAGGTTAATTTTACGATTGAAGCAGGTAAATCAATTGCTCTCTTAGGTGAAAATGGTTCTGGTAAATCAACGCTACTTAAAGTTTTAGCAACGCTTATCAAGCCTTCATCAGGCAATGCGTGGATAAATGGTTTTTCTATTATCGATGAGCCTATTAAAGTGAGAAAATCTATAGGCTTTGTTTTTCAAACCCCTTTATTAGATAAACAACTCACTGTAAATGAAAACTTATTGTTTGCTGCGGCCTTGTTTGGCTTGTCTTCAAAGGTTGCAAAGGAAAGAATAAAGAAAGTACTCTCCATTTTTCATCTTTATGATTTTTTAAACAAACCAGTTAAACTGCTTTCAGGGGGAACACAAAGAACCATTGATATTGCAAGATCATTATTGCACCACCCGGCAATCTTGTTGTTAGACGAGCCTACAAGTGGGCTAGATGATGCGCATCGCAGGCAATTATTTGAGCATTTGCATTTACTGCAACAACAGGAAAATGTCACCATTTTATTTTCAACGCATCATGAACAAGAAACCAAACATGTCGATGCTGTTTATACTGTTAAAGCGGGGCACTTAGCACCATGTATCACGCAGCCATCGCTTTAATTGCTAAAGATGTTAAACGTTCACTAAAGCAAAAAATGCGCTTGCTAAGCACCTTATCAAGGCCTTTATTATGGCTGTTTGTTATTGGGACGGGTCTGGGCTCTGTGATAACCCCGTTAAATGATTATCCTTATCAAACGTATTTAGTTCCAGGCTTAGTTGGTATGGTGTTATTGTTTGGGGGAATTTTATCTGCTTTAACCATGGCATTAGAAAGAGATCATGGCACCATTTTATTTTTGCTGATAGCGCCTTTTTCAAGAGGATGGATCACTATTTTTAGAACCTTAGGGGCTGCAATTACTGCATCCATTTATACGTTATTATTTGTGCTTATCATTATGCCCTTTTACTTTTATCCAACAGAGGTTGATTATACTTTGCTCCTATCAGCTATTATCCTCTGTGCATTACTTTGGGGAGCATTTGGCATGCTGTTAGCCGTGCTATCAAAAGGAATGGAAAATTTCTCCGTGATGATGAATTTTGTCATATTTCCCCTTTACTTTTTAAGTGGGGGATTATATCCATTGCAACATTTACCCTATGTGATGAAACAAGTTGTGTTACTAAACCCCTTTACGTATTGCGTCGATTTATTGCAACACAGTATGAACCTAAAGGGGCTTACACACTTTTCTATTACAGTCGATATTAGCGTTATCGTGATTTGCACGTTACTATTTTTAGCAGCATCTTGCGTAATATTTCTTAAAAAACCGTATGAGAAAATGATATGATAATTCGAATTTTAGGTTCAGCTGCCGGGGGCGGCTTTCCACAGTGGAATTGTAATTGCCCTAACTGCGATGGATTAAGAAAAGGTAATATTCGTGCAACAGCAAGAACACAGTCTTCCATTGCGGTTTCTGATAATGAAGCAAAAAATTGGATTATAATTAACGCCTCTCCAGATATTCGCACGCAAATTTTACATGCCCCTCAATTACAACCCGCACGAAAAATTCGCGATACTGGCATTGTTGGTGTCATGTTGGTAGATAGCCAAATTGATCATACCACAGGCCTTTTGATGTTAAGAGAGGGTGAAAAACTCCCCTTATACTGCACCCGCAGTGTTCATGAGGATTTAACAACGGGTTTTCCCATCATCAATATCCTCGATGCCTATTGTGGGACGGAATATCATGAAATAAAAGTTCAAAACCCTGAACCGTTTTTTGTACCCAAACTCCCTAGTATTAGTTTCACAGCTGTTCCCCTTGAAGGTAAAGCGCCACCTTATTCGCCGCATCGTCAAGCACCCACCCTTGGCGATAACATTGCGCTCTACATCCGTGACGAGCAATCTAACCGTGCTGTATTTTACGCCCCCGGGTTAGCAAAGGTGGATGAAAATATTAAAGCCTGGGTGTCTAAATCAGATTGTTTACTGCTGGATGGCACATTTTGGCAAGAAGAGGAAATGATAACGCATAAAATTTCAAATAAGACAGCAGCGAGTATGGGGCATTTACCACAATCAGGTAGTCATGGATTAATGGCGCAATTATCTTCTTTTGCTGCGCGTAAAATTCTCATTCACATCAATAATACCAACCCCATTTTAAATGAAACCGCAACCGAGCGAGCCCTGCTTACAAAAGCCGGGTTTGAAGTGGCTTTCGATGGCTTGGAAATAACGCTGTAAATACAACAATCACCCCACGTAATCAAATACTTTTGCTATTATCATAAGTTAGTCGGTAAAATATACTCCGGGGGATGATTTTATGAACTGGTGTAAACCCACTTTTGTTGAAGTCCGCTTTGGTTTTGAAGTGAGAATGTACATTAAGGTTAAATAGGGGTGTGCCATGAATAGGTTTGTTGGCCTGTTAATCCTGTTATTTTCTGGTGTTACCATGGCAACTTACGATGATGATGCCAGTGGTACGGATCTTCAAAACACGCGACAATTCAAGAATAGCCCTATTAATCAATTTAATGTTGGCGGTTTAGAGAAACAGTGGGAATACTTAACGGTGCCAGATACAGGCACCATGAATACGGCTTTTGGTTCTGTTTCCTCCACGCCAGCGGTTGATGGAGATTTTATCTATTTTAACGATTTGTCGGGCAACATCACCAAACTCAATCGCTTTACCGGCGCCGTGGTGTGGAAAAAGAATTATGTGAACGATTTATCGGCGCCTAACTTTGTGGTTACAAGCTCAAGAAACACGCCTTACATTGCTAATGGTCTTGTTGTTGTCGGGAGCAATATTGGTCTTCTTGATCCCTTATGTAAAGTAGTTAATAAATCTCCAGCACCCGGTGTATGTGTCAGCGGCGATGGGGCCATTGTGTTAGCCTTATCGGCAAAAACCGGTAATGTGGTGTGGCGAAAAAAAGTAGATTCACATCCT
Source organism: Uncultured Candidatus Berkiella sp. (assembly GCA_964535225.1). Classification (GTDB taxonomy): domain Bacteria; phylum Pseudomonadota; class Gammaproteobacteria; order Berkiellales; family Berkiellaceae; genus Berkiella. The sequence goes on from CAZHSJ010000004.1 coordinate 20,898, forward strand.
TCTGCTAAAATTACAGGCTCCATTACGGGGCATAATGGTAAATTGTATGTGCCGGTAGCTAATTGGGAAGAAGATTTTGCAAGAGGCCAGCCCAATATTTTCCAAGATCCCATCGATCCCAATTCAAAATATCCTTGCTGTTCATCAAGAGGAAGTTTGGTTTCTTTAGATCTTAAAACAGGCAATAAGATCTGGCAAACTTATACCGTTATAGGTAACGATCCTGATAATACATTAGATCCTAAACTAAAAGCACTGCTTAAGCCGATAGGATTTTGGGGAACGTCTACTTATGGTCATCATCCCGTGGTAGATCCTAAAAGAAATTTAGTTTATATCGCCACTGCCCAAAATGGAACGGCCCCCAAGGTTGCACAAGATTGTGAAAAAAAACGCAGAGCAACGGGCGATCCGAACGCGAATATTTCAGGCTTACCTTACGGCGTAACCTGTAACAACTTAAACGAAAAATTAAAAAACTATGCTAATGCGATGCTCGCTTTAGATATGAGCACAGGTGCCGTAAAATGGGTACACTACGCGCGTAAGTACGATGCCTGGAATCATGCCTGTGGTGCACCCGATTTTTACGGTTGGTCCGCCATTGTCCCTTTTGTTTTTCCAGTTCGTTTAGTGAATGCTGAGAATTGTTTTCAAGATCCCGTTGGACCTGATCTGGGCTTTGGTCATCAACCTATGTTAATTGAAGATGTCTTCATGCCAGATGGTAGCAAAAAGGATTTAGTTGTTGCTGGAAATAAAGATGGAAGGCTGTTTGCTTTAAATCCCTCTAATGGTGCCAAAATCTGGGAAACTAATGTTGATCCAGGTGGTATTTATGGTGGCATGCAGTTTGGTAGAGCAACCGATGGTAAGCGGATATATTTTGGCACCACCAATAGCAGTAACAATGGCAGAAAAGTCACCACCCCGTTTGTTGCATCTCAAACCTTTTTAGATGTAAATGGTTTTAGCGCCTTAGGCATTAGAACAGGGTTATTTGTCAAAAAGGATGGGGTTAAAGGGGTGCCGTATCCTGCACCGTCTAATTTTGTGCTTCCGTTTCCAGGACCAAATTTGGTGTTTGGGATCCCAGATTATCCCAACATTTATCCTGATCCAGACAATACTGGGTCGCCTCCTAACTTTTTAAAAGGGCCTGCAAGTGGACCATTGGAACTATGGACGTTGGTTAATCCACCCTCTGACATCTCAGCCGATGGCATTAATGTGATTAATTCTTCTGGAAAACTTAAAACCATCACGGGTATGGTACAAGCAGTAGATGCCGCCAGTGGTAAAATTCTCTGGCAACGTCCCACCATTGACAGTATGGCCGGAACGCTCTCTTCTACTCAGGCATCTGGAACGCTTACCGTTGGCAATGGGGTTGTTTTTATTGGATATGCCGATGCACAAGGCACCATGGTGGCACTTGATGCCAAATCAGGCAAAAATTTATTCCAATTTAACAGCAAAGTGAAATTGTCGGATGGTTCCCTTGTCGCTAATGGTGGCATTGAATCTGGCCCTTATGTGATTGGTGGCTGGGTTTATTGGGGGGCAGGTATGGAAACAGGCGCCTATTTCCCTCTCAAGGAATTTGTTTATAGAAATGGGGGTAACCGGCTCTATGGGTTTAAATTGCCTAATTGTGATTAAGGGTAAACAATTAATTTCGGGCTAACCCCATGAACTTAGGCTATTTCGATCATGGTAAGATTGCCAGAAAAATATACTCCGGGGGATGATTTTATGAACTGGTGTAAACCCACTTTTGTTGAAGTCCGCTTTGGTTTTGAAGTGAGAATGTACATTAAGGTTAAATAGGGGGGTGCCATGAATAGGTTTGAAGGCAGGTTATTTGGTATTGTACTTTTTGCTTCCTTAGCCAGTATCAGTACAGTTCAAGCAGATAGCAATAATCAAGATCTTTGGCCATCGGCCAATCATGACATTGAAAATACCGCATCCTCTCTAAGTGAAACCAAAATCAATAAGCAAAACGTTAAAGATCTTAAAATCCTTTGGGAATACTTAACGGTTCCAGACACCAACACGCCCGAAGGCGCAATGGGTAACGTAAGTGCTAAACCCTCTGTGACAAAGGACAAAGTGTTCTTTTCAGACTGGTCAGGCAATATCACTGCATTAAAACGCAAAAACGGACAACTGCTTTGGAAAAAAAATCTTTTAACGGACATTTCCACCCCTGGTAATGTCATGAATTACTCACGCAACACGCCGGTTTATACCGATGGCATGGTCATTATTGGTGAAAGCCACGTAATCAATTCACCCCAATGTGCGGCCAATGTCGTGGCTTCACGTTCCTTAGGATGTAATAAAGGAGATGGTGCTACCGTTGTGGCTTTAGATGAAAACGACGGGCATGTATTATGGCGAACCAAAGTAGAAAATCATCAAGCTTCTAAAATAACCGGCTCCGTCAGCGTGCATGGCAATGTGATCTATGTGCCCGTTGCCAGTTGGGAAGAAGATCAAGCACGTAATTATAAAGATCCAAACGATCCTTCAAAACCCTATCCTTGCTGTTCGTTTAGGGGCTCGATTGTTGCACTTGATAAAAACAATGGCAATATCCTATGGAAAAGTTATACCTCTATCGGTAATGATCCAGATAATACCTTATCCCAAGATCTTCGCGATATCTTATTTGAAAATGGCCGTAGTGGCTACTGGGGTGTTTCTACCTATGGTCACGGACCCGCCATCGATACGAAAAGAAAATCCATTTATTATGCCACAGCTCAAACTTATACGGCGCCTTACAAAGCAGAGCTCTGTGAAGAAAAACGTCGCGCTTTGAATAAAGCAGAGGTGGATATCCCAGGCTTTCCTGCTGGCGTGAATTGCAATAACCTCAATCAAAAATTGAAAACCTATGGTAATGCTATTGTCGCTTTAAATCAAAATGATGGTTCGGTAAAGTGGGCCTTTTATGCAAGGCAATACGATGCCTGGGTACATTCTTGTGACGCCCCCGATTTGACTGTTGGGGGGCTTTTTGGGCCCGTATTTGTACCACTGCCTTTGGCTAATAAAGATAATTGTCCTGCGTTAATTGGGCCAGACATGGGGTTTGGTCATCAGCCAATGCTTATCAAAGACGTAAAAGGTATAAAGGGTAAAAAAGATTTGGTGGTCGCAGCAAACAAAGATGGCCGTGTGTTTGCTATTGATGCAGATACCGGAAAACTTGTATGGGAGCAAAAAGTGGATCCAGGTAACATCTATGGCGGCGCCCAATTTGGGATAGCCACTGATGGTAAACGAATATTCGTCCCAACCACCAATGGTTCTAATACGAATCGAGATAAAAATCTCCCCTTTGTACCCGAAAAAGATTTTCTAGATGCTAATGGCTTTACCGCATTAGGATTAAGGGCAGGCCTATTTACCGCTTACGATGGCGATCCAGGAACACCTTACCCCGGACCTGGCCCACAATTACCTTTCGACGCCCCACAAACTGTTTATGGCCCAAGAGGTGCTGAATATGCGGGGTATGTGCCAGATCCCATGACGGGCCCCATCAGCGGGCCAAAAGAATTTTGGACGCTTGTTCACCCACCCAGCGATGTTCCTGTCGATAATATTAACGTTTTCAAAGAAAAAGGAAAGCTCAAGACCATATCTGGGATGATAACGGCTTTAGATGCTTCTACCGGAAAAATATTATGGCAACGTCCTACTATAGATGGCATAGCGGGTTATTTATCACCCAGTAGTGCCTTAGGCGCCATTTCTGTCACTAAAGAGATTGTCTTTGCAGGCTATTACGACACCAAAGGAACGATGGTTGCGCTAGATTCCAATACCGGCAAAAAACTGTTTCAGTTTAACGCTAAAATCGATTCCGATGGCAATGGCACACTGATCCCTAACGGCTGTTATGAAGGAGGACCCGCAATTGTTGATGGGGTGTTGTACCTTGGCGTAGGGGCAGGAACAGGGGGTGCATTTGAACCCAAGTATGCTGGCAATCGTGTCTATGCGCTAACCTTGGATAAAGGCAAAGGAAATAAAGATAAATAAACCACTTCACCCATAAGGTTAATTACCTCGGGGGCTACCCCCATAAGCATAGGCCATTTCAATTAAGCGCGGCTCGTCAAGTTGCCGCGCAATCAGTTCAAATCCTATCGGTAGCTTATTTTTTGGATGAAATCCCGCAATAAGCGCGATAGCAGGTAACCCTGCATTGGATGAAACGGGCGCTTGCCAGGTATTAACCAGTTTTTCATCATAGGTAGGGGTGCCGTGTGGTGTAATGGGGATGAGTAGAGCATCTAATTGTTGTTTATCCATCAGTGCTTCAACATAGTCTTTATTTCGCTTAAATACAGACAGTACACCTTTATAGGGCGTGCTGTTTTTAGCAGGAACAGACTTCATAAATTTAAGACAGTCTTCCGTTGTGCCAAAAGTGCGCGTTTTTTTACTGTGGCACAGCTCTTTAAAGTTACGAATGGGGCCTGGCGTTACTTGGAAGTAATGATTAATATCATCAATTTCACCACTTTGATTACCGCTGCGACTATTATTAAATTCATCCAGCACAATGTCAGGTATTAGTGTGGCACCTTGTTTTTGTAAAGTTTTATAAGTTTCATTTAAAGCAGCCTCTGTTTCAGGGGTTATGTTTTTAAAAGTGTCAAAATCTCCAACGCGTTTAACAATGCCAATGCGCTTTTTTTGCAAACCGGATTTATGTAAATAAGTGCTAAAATGGGTGGGCCGGTTTTTGAGTTGCGTTTTAGGATCGTGTGGATCTTCTACTGCAATCACGTCTAATATGAGTGCCAAATCACGCACATTTTTAGTAATGGGGCCTGCTACACCATCCAAATTTCCCATGGGAAATATCCCGCTTTGGCTTACCAAGCCTGTGCTAGGCCGCAAGCCAATCAGGCCATTAAAGGCCGCTGGAACGCGCACAGAGCCGCTATTGTCTGTACCTATCCCTACCAGGGCAAAGTTTGCCCCAACGGCAACAGCAGAGCCACTGCTTGAACCGCCAGGGTTTAGTTTTGGATCATACACATTGCCTATGCGCCCACTCAGGCTACTTAGCCCTTTCATGCCCCAGGCAAATTCATCCATCCCGGTTTTGCCAATAATAAGGGCGCCAGCTTCTTTTAATTTTTTAACTAAAAAAGCATCCTGGGTTGGCCTTGTTCCTACTAGGGCAAGAGAGCCGGCAGTGGTGTCCATGTTAAGGGTGTCGATGTTATCTTTAATGGCAACAGGAATGCAGTGCAAAGGCCCTATGAATTTTTTGTTTTTGTGGTAATACGCATCTAGGGCTTTAGCTTCTTGGATAAGATGAGGGTTAAAACTTGTAAAAGCATTAAGAGAAGCTTCCTTTTTGGGACCTAAATTATATTTTTCAATACGCTCAAGATAGGCTTTAACTAATTTTTCGCAGGATAAATTTTTATGTAAAGCGCCATGGACAGAATCAATAGTTGCGGATTCAATATCAAAAGCATCTTTAGCATACGTGGCTTGATAAAAGAAAAGACTTAAAATAAAAAAGCGAGTTAATTTTACTGTCATGATTTCCCCATGGCAATCTCTCTAGAATCATCGTGAATTTCTCATTGTAGGGGACGACCTTGGCGTCGTCCCAAAAAAATCCTGATTCTATCAGGGCGGGCAAAGAGGCCCGCCCCTACGAAGATCCTAAATCGATATCCTTTTATTTGGAAATTCTTAAAATAATCATTAGGTTATTTTACTGCGATCACCATGTGATAACCCCTTAGGCGTTAATCATGACATTGTTAGCGTTAGGTAGTCATCAAAATACTGTTGCAACCGCTGTTGGTAACACCGTATGATTTTTTTGGTAAGCTATTCTGAGCCCATGTAAAACCAGATCGGGCAAAATAGCATCAAATAGGGAATCGTCTTCATAAAGATAGGAGAAACCGCCTGTGCCAATCACAATAGGCGCAGCGTCTTGAAACAATTCTTTGGTCATACAAGCAATAATTTCTTTAATAGCCCCTTTTTGACCAAAATAGAGCCCAGATTGAATATTGGTGTTGGTAGATTGCCCAAGCGCGTGCTCAGGCTTAATAATTCTTACCAAGGGCAGGTTCGCTGCAAACTCATGTAAAGATCGCATTTGCATTTGCAACCCTGGGATAATGGCGCCACCCAAAAAGGTGCCATTCGCGGCAATAGCTTCAAATGTGGTTGCCGAGCCTAAATCCACGGTAATGACATTTTTTTTAGGAAAAAGGTGGAAAGCCGCAATGGCATTCGCAATTCTATCGGCACCCACTTCAGTTGGATTTTTATATTTTATTTGTAATCCCGTTTTAACGCCTGCCTGTAAAACAAAGGGTTCTAGCGAAAAATATTTAACAAAGGCAGAGCGCACAGAATAATCTAAAGAAGGTACCACAGAGCAGCACGCGGCATGCTTTATTTCATCAGGGGTTATCTTCATTTCCATTAAATAGTTTTTAAGGAAAATACCTAATTCATCAGAGGTACACCCCCCCTTGCTGGGGTAGCGAAACTGATGCAACAACTGATCGTTTTTAAAAATACCGCCAAAAAGGTGTGTGTTGCCGATATCTAAACAAAGTAACATGGCGCTCTCTTTTGCTAAAAACTCACCCGCTACGTGCCGGCATAAAGGGCGGTAGGTCGGTATGAGCAGGGTAGTTACGCTTTAGTTAAAAAAGTGTATTTTGCTGATTTGTGATGCGACATTCAAGTCTCTTCCTATATTCATATGTTATCTGACGACCTAATTTGGCGTGCCTAATGACCACTATCTATTCTATCTATCTAGCCAGACAGCCCTCTTATTATAGCTGTTTGGCGCTATAGAGATAAAATATTTACGCCAAATGGAGTGTAAAACTTGCCTATTTGGCGTAAAATAATCTTAATGAAAGCGCCAAATACACCTAAGTAGAAGAAAGTTATGCCAAGCATAAAGAGCTATGTTGTTGATATTAAAGAAAATTTTATAGGAAGGTCCCTTGAGTGGAAAAAATTAGCTCAGATTGGGGACGCTGATCTCCCTCAAATATTAATAGTCTACGGCAGGCGTCGTATAGGTAAAACTGAATTAATAGAACAGGTCTATCAAAAACGAAGCATATTAAAATTTGAGGGGATCCGCGATAAGCCACAAGCTGAACAAATGGCACATGTAATGTGGCAGTTATCGGAATATACTGGTAATCCTTTATTCGCAAAGGTCCAAGTAAATACATGGGTTGAAGTTTTTAAAATTATTTACGAAGAGTTGCCAGAAGGTAAATGGACACTTTATTTTGAAGAAATTCAATGGTTAGCGGATTACAAAGTAGATTTTATTTCAGAATTGAAATTTGCATGGGATAATTATTTTAAAAGAAAAAAACAACTACTCTTAATTTTATGTGGCTCCTCGCCATCATTTATTGTTAACCAAGTAATTTTATCTAAATCTTTATATAACCGATCTCAACATGAATTACATTTGCAAGAATTTTCATTGAGTGAGACACGCGCTTTTCTTGCCAAGCAATCTATAAGAGAAGTCATGGATGCCTATTTGACGGTTGGGGGAATACCTGAATATCTACAACGCTTACGGCAACGATCTTCAGTTTTTACCAGTTTATGTGAGCAATCGTTTTTACCTGATAGTTTCTTTTCAAAAGAATATGAAAGAATATTTGTAAGCTCTCTTGCTGAAAACAAGCATTACAAACGTATTATTGAGATTTTAGCATTGAAACGATTTTCAAGTCGGAATGAAATCTTAAAAGATCTTAAAATAACCTCAAGTGGCAGCATCACGGAGTTGTTTCAAGATTTAGAGTTATGTGGATTTATAGAAAAATATACGCCATATAATTTGGGGGAATCCAGTAATCTAAGTCGTTTTTGTATTGCTGATAATTATCTTCAATTTTATTATAAGTTTATAAAACCTATTTCAAGTGATATTCAGCGTGGTAGTTTTAGCGATAATCCAGTAAAAGCAATCAAAGCTGATACTTATCAAAAATGGTTAGGTTTTGCCTTTGAACGAATGTGCAGACGCAAACATCACTTAATAGCAAAAATCCTTGGTTTTCATGCTGTGCGGTATCGAAGTGGTACTTTTTTTAGCCGATCCTCTCAAGGAGAGTTGCCCGGCTTTCAATTTGATTTAGTATTTGACCGTGATGATAAAGTGCTCACTTTATGTGAAATAAAATATCTTCAAGGTCCAGTGTCAAGTGATGTGATTAATGAATTTGAACGTAAAATTCAATTTTTGCCAAATCAGAAACGCAAAACAATCCATAAAGTATTAATAAGCGCAGAAGGAATAGATAGTGCTTTAGAAAAACGTCATTACTTTGATGACGTCATAAAATTAGAAGATTTTTTTCGCTAATTCATTTCTAAATTCAAATCTATGTTATCTATTAATCTAACGTCTCCAAGCTTAACAGCCGCTAATAATCTGCCTTGCCATTTTTCAAGGTAATCGACCTCAAACCCTATAGCTTGAAGCAGCTTAATGGTTTGCGCGGTATCAACACACTGTTCCATGAGTTTTGGTAGCATTAAGGCTTTGGCAAATTCCTGTTCAGTTAATCGACTATTACGCGAACTTAGCGCAAGCCGACGGTGATGCCTCACGGTTTTACAGGCAATAACCTCTATATCAAGAAAAAAGGCGTTAACCATGGCCTCAATCAATTTTAATTGTTGAAAATCCTTTTCGCCAAAATACGCGCGATGTGGTTTTATCAGCATAAAAAGCTTCATCACAATGGTCAGCATGCCATTAAAATGTCCAGGGCGAAATTTGCCCTCCAAAAGCGTGCTGATATTATCTTCTGTTATTTTAAAATGATAATTATCTGGGTAAATTTCATTTACGGTGGGGAGTAAAACATAGTCAACATAAGGCTTTGCCATGGCCAGATCGGCTTCAAGGGTTTTAGGATAATGCTCATAGTCTTGTTTTTCATTAAACTGGGTAGGATTAACAAAAATGCTTAAAACGCTTATATCGTTTTCAGTTTTGCATCTATTCAGCAAACTTTCATGTCCTTCATGAAGATTACCCATGGTGGCAACAAAGCCAAGGGATTTATCTTTGTCCATTGTTTTTCTAAGTGCACGCCATGCGCCAATAGAATCAATAACTTGCATCATGAGGCCTCATAACAATGTTCATGAATATTGGGAAAGGTGTTATTTTTCACTTCGTTGTTGAATTGATTGAGCGACGACTGAATTAACTCAAAACCGGATGCATACGTTTTTAAAAATTTAGGTTTATGGTGGTTAAAACCTAATAAATCTTGCAACACTAAGACCTGCCCACTGGTATAGGGGCCTGCGCCAATACCAATGGTTGGGATGGTCAGTTGTTCTGTAATAGTCTTAGCTAAGTGGTAGGGTACGCACTCTAAAACAAGGGCAAAGCACCCAGCCTCTTGAAGGCTAAGGGCTTGGTCAATAATTGCCTTAGCAGTTTCCTGTGTTTTGCCCTGCACTTTAAAACCGCCTAAAGTACGCACAGATTGCGGGGTGAGGCCTAAGTGGCCCATCACGGGGATCCCAGATTTAACAATATGTTCTATCACAGGCACATTATCACCTGCCCCCTCAAGTTTAATAGCATGAGATCCGGCTTTCATCATGCCATCGATGGCATTCATGGTATTTTCAAGCCCTTTGCGATAAGAGCAAAAGGGCATATCACCAATAATAAACTTATTGGGCGCACCTTTTACCACGGCTTCGCAATGTTGAATCATCATATCGATTGTGGCAGGTAAGGTGGTTTTATGGCCATGCATGACCATGGCGGCAGAGTCGCCAACCAAGATGCAGTCTATATTACTTTGTGCAATAATTTGAGCCGACCAAAAATCATAGCAGGTTGTCATGCTAATTTTTTGATGTTGATCTTTCATTTTTTGAAAATCAAATATATTCATGATTGGCCTCGTGAATGTTGATAAAAATTAACAAAAGCTTGGTAAATTTCACTAAAATTATCTTCTTGTAGTGCCTCAATATGTTTATGGATAGTCACCTCGTCTCCCCGCGCTAAAGGGCCAGTTAAAGCACCTTGTGGGTTTTTGGCTATATTACTGAAAGTTTGTTTGAGATAGGGGAGCACAATATCTTTGGGCAAATTCAACGTAGTGCTTATGTCAGTGAAAATCTTATTCCACAATAAACAAGAAAAATTATTACTCATAACGCAAAGCGCATGATAAAAAGGCTTGCGCTCTTTGGGTATAAAATAACTAGGGTTTGGTAAGCCGGGTAATAAGGTTGATAAAGGGGGCGAGCCTTGTTCTAAAATAAAAGGGATCTCTTTATAACGCTCGAGATCATACAGATCTGAGGAAAACGTCATTAAAGGGTGGGCGCTATAGCCTTTTGTTAGGCTTAACATCCCAGAAAAATGAACTAAGACAGTGTGTGTGTTTAGGGGGAGCGTGTCGATCAGGTT
>CAZHSJ010000005.1:0-30736 GCA_964535225.1 Uncultured Candidatus Berkiella sp.
AATAGGATGTGACGATTGTACCCGGATCACTCTTAAAAACAACGCAGATCCCCAAATAAGACGACGATCCGCAAGCTATCATGATTGTTGGAAAGATAACATTTCTTGGTAAACCAACCTTTCTTTATTTTGTTGCCTCATTTTTCACAGAAAAATATTGCATTGCTTAAAAAACACAGGTATTTTTGCCGATCTTTGGAGTTCTCTCTTTATGGAAGAAGCAGTATGATTGCAATTGTCTTAGTTGGCGGTAAACATTCTTTAAACCATGACTACCCTGATTTACCCGATCCTTTAATCCCCGTTGCCCAAAAGCCCTTTTTGTTCTGGGTAACCGCTTGGCTGAAATCACACGGTTTTAATCATATTGTATACTCAGCCGGCCATTATGCGGAAAAAGTCACCGCCTTTGCCCATCAATTATCAAGCCAAGATCGCTCGCTTTGCCTTGATGTGGTAACAGAGCCTCGCCCCTTAGGCACCGCAGGGGCAGCAACGCTTTGCGCCAATCGCTTCCCTTGGTCGTTCACTTTTGTTGTTAACGGAAATTCCTTGTTGTTAGATAATCTAAAACCCGTTATTGAGCGGTTTAAACAAACCGCTATGTTAGATGCCATTATTCTTGGCTGTAACGTCAATAATGCTGGGCGTTTTGGAAAACTGGAAGTGGATCATCAACATCGCTTAGTAAGTTTTAAAGAAAAGCACGCAGGTCACGGTCCTATCAATGCCGGAATTTATCTGCTTCGAAATAACCTATTAGAAGATATCATTGCTCATAAAGAAACCAGCTTAGAAAATGAATGTTTCCCGCGCTGGTTGAGTTTAAAAAAACAAATCGAAGTCGTACAGAGCCATGCTCCCTTTATTGATATCAGCACCCCAGATTCCCTAAAACAGTCCGCTCATTTGATTGTTAAATACCAAGATATTATCTTGGGTAATCAGGATCCATTGGTGGCTTAATGATTAAAATCCGCTAAAAAGCCCATCGGCTGCTGGCTTGCAAAGAAATAGAGGTTGTGTCTGTCTGGGTATTTTGTATCAAACACCACCACATGAGGAAAATAATCTTTAAGTTTTGCGCGAAGTTCTTCTTTGGACTCAAATTCATGTTCATGATCGTCATGGCTTGAACCATGTTCTTGGGCAATAATGGTGTACCCGCTTAATATCCCATTGGGTTCAAGGCGCGCGATAATGCCTTTGAAGATAGTGTCCATTTCCTCTAACGTGAAATGCTCTATCGCCGCATCCCAAATAATGTTGTTAAATTTACCTTCGGGCAAATTTTCACGGATATCGCATAAACGATAGTCTATTTTATCGTTTTTAAAATGCGTCGAGGCATGTTTGATAGCCTTGGGATCAAAATCCACCGAAATAATCTTTTGCGCTCTGATGGCATAAAAATGATGGGCATTAAAGCCATCGCCACAGCAAATTTCTAAAACCTTCGCACCTTCTTTGATGGCGAGCAGATTGAAGATGCCGCGCTCCCAACCAAGGGGATTATTAGTCGCAGACCATTGGTAGTGTTGATCTATAAAATGATCAAACCACTCAGGGTTAGGCTTCACCGCCCATTGGCAGTAAAGCTGCGCTTTATGAGTAAGCGAACTAAGCTTTCTAATGAATCGATTTAAGTGTTGTACAAGGAAGAGAACGGGATCACGATGACGTTGAATAACGCTTTTAACGCCTGTTTTTATTAATTCCATTTTTTCCCCCTACCAAAATCGCCAATGCTAGCAATTTCAAGGGTAGGGGTCAAATTAAAAAATGTGCTTTATGCTAATAAGATTCATAATGTGATTTTAGCATCCACATCGTCTTTTCATGGTATTCCATTCTTTCTAAGATTAAATCTTGCGTTACATCGTCGTTTTCAGTTTTCGCCTGCTCTAAAAGCGATTGCAAGGATTTATTAATAGTTTCGTGAGATGCAGCTAAATCTTTTACCATGGAAATAGCATCGATTTTATTTTTTGCTTCCGTAATCGTCATTAATTTTGAAAATTCTGCAAAACTACCAGGAGAAAGCTCTCCTTTTGCCCTAATTCTTTCAGCTATCTCATCCACCGCTTCTACTAATTGCTTGTATTCTGCCTCAAACAATAAATGGTAAGCATGAAATTGTGGTCCAATCACATTCCAATGATAATTTTGGGTTTTTAAATATAGCGCATAAGTATTTGCCAACAATACTTTTAAACCCTGAAGATCTGCAGATTTAGCCATTATTTTTCTCCTTTATTTCATTATGTATCGGCAAATACTTTGGCACATTAAGTTACCATTCATACATCCAGCTATTTTGTTTTTAATTAAAGAAAAAATACGAATGGTAGAAACTATATAATAGACTGATTTTCACAGGAAATACTCATCATGCAACCACTACTGATCACATTAGGCGTAATTGCAGGTATTTTGCTACTGATGGTATTTTATGTCATCGGTGCTTATAACCACTTAATCGAATTAAAAAACCGGTTTGTAAATGCTTTTTCACAAATCGATGTTCAGTTACAACGCCGCTATGATTTAATCCCTAATTTAGTCGAGACCGCAAAAGGGTACATGAAGTACGAACAAGAAACTTTAACTAAAATTATAGAGGCAAGAAATACCGCGAAAGATGCTGCCGTTGTAACTGCTTTAAAACCAGATGATAATGATGCTATGAAAAAATTAATTTCCGCAGAATCTACATTAACTTCTTCCATGGGTAAGTTCTTTGCTTTAGCAGAAAACTACCCTGATTTAAAAGCAAACCAAACTATGCAACAATTAATGGAAGAGCTTTCCACAACAGAAAATAAGGTAAGCTTTGCAAGGCAAGCCTTTAACGACGCGGTAATGGTATATAATACCTATCGCTCGCAATTTCCAAGTAACCTCATTGCTGGCATGTTTGGTTTTACTAGTGCAACGCACTTTGAAATCACTAACCTTGAGGCCAAGGAAGCGGTTAAAGTTTCCTTTACTTAATCAATTTGATTCCATCATATGAACTTTTTTGAACATCAAGAAAAAGCCAAAAAGAAAACATTTTGGCTCGTCCTTTATTTTATTATTGGGATCATATTCATTATCTTTACTATCGATCTCATCTTGACTGGTGCCCTTATATACCTCGAGCCAGAACGGTATTTTACGGCACCACACCACAATTTTACTTTCGATGATATTAAGTCAATAGATCACGCGGCCATCACAAAACTATTTTTCGGCGTAGGGATCTGTATCTCACCTGTTGTTATTTTTATTATTTTATTTGGTTCTATTTATAAAATGCGTTCACTTAAAGAAGGCGGCATTGCCGTTGCAAAAATGGTGAATGCTAAACCCATTTCCCCCGATACAGGTGACTTTTTAGAAAAACGTTTTATCAATATCGTAGAAGAAATGTCCATTGCCTCAGGCACTGCTGTGCCTAAGCTCTTTGTGATGGAGGATAATGCCATTAACGCTTTTGTTGCCGGAATAAAACCCGACGATACCGTTATGGTAGTGACAAAAGGCGCACTCAATCAACTCTCGCGAGATGAACTTCAAAGTGTGGTTGGACATGAATTTAGCCATATTTTCAATGGTGATATGCAAATTAGCTTAAGGTTGATAGGGATCTTGGGGGGGATTTTGCTTATTGGCCAAACTGGTTATTTTCTCTTAAGAATTTTTGGCAAAAGTAACCGTCGCACAAGTAGCAGCTCCTCATCAGATAGTAAAAGCGATGGGCGGATTATCATCGTTATATTGATTATAGGCATAGGATTGTTAATTGTCGGCTATATTGGTTTATTCTTTGGTCGTTTGATTAAAGCAGGGGTTTCTCGGCAACGGGAACTGCTCGCAGATGCCTCTTCAGTTCAATTTACACGCAATCCGCAAGGCCTCGTATTTGCTTTAAGACGCATTTTAGAAAGTGAAAAAGGCACATATCTTTCTGATAAGCATGTAGAAGATATAAGCCACCTTTGCTTTTGCCCCCCAAGATGGATTATGTTTGCACACTTATTAGCAACTCACCCTCCTTTAGCGCAACGTATTGCGTTGCTAGATCCCCAAGGACAATATAAGGACTTGCCACTGAAAGATTTAAAAAAAGATAAGAAATATGAAAAAGATAAAAACATTAAAACCTCAGTAGATCCCATGATGATGGGTGCCGCGATTTTAGCTAGCACAAACGTTGCTATAAACCCTCAAGAGGTGAGCAACAGCATTGGTAATCCAACGCCAGAAAAAGTGATTATCGCGCAAGAAATATTAGCTAAGATCCCTACCCCTTTACAAGCAGCAGCGCATGATCCCAATAAAGTAGCGCTTGTGTTTTATGGACTGATTGCTTCTTATCATCACGAAGATATGCAGGATATTGAGATTGCCTTATCACAATTTTTAGATACTGACAAACTACATCTTACCTTATCTTTTGCTGATCTTATCGAGAGTTTCCCTAAAGCCTTGCAACTTTCTTTAGTGGATATTTCACTCCCTGCTTTTAAAGCCAATCTTGAGAAAAAGCGTCAGGAAATTTATCAGCATTGCCTGGATTTGAGTATTTTAAATAAAAATAATCTTTTTCAGTTTGCGCTATTAGCCATTATTGAAAAAGCAATTTGGGATAAGCCTCCTAAACAGAAAGTAACTTATTATGATTTTAAACCCGTTTTGAATGACATTAGTTTATTATTATCCGCCATTTTAAAAGTAGGCGCTAAAAATGAGGCTCAAGAAAATAGTGATTTTGAAAAATTGATGAAAAATTTTACTCAAGATACCATGATACGACCCATTATTTCTAACGAAACCCCCATCAAGTTACAAGAAATACTCGCTAATTTAAACTTACTCTCTCCCCTTCGCAAAGAAACATTAATTAATGTGTTATTAGCGTGTATTGCTCAAGATAATATTATCAATTTACAAGAGGCTGAATTAATCCGCGGTATTGCCGCCACCCTGGATTGCCCCATTCCCCCTATCGTAGCTAATGCTTAAGGCCTCTGATTGTTTATCTAGTAGCCAGCTCTAAAGCAGACACTCATTTTAACCGAAATTAAATAAAATAGGGGTAAAAGGCTAAGCGGCAAGCAAGCAAAATCCCAGGAGTGGACGCTTTGGTCCATGACTGTGGTAAGAGAGCGCAGCCAACCCGCCTACGATTAGGCTTCGGCGCGGTAAACAACGCATAAAAGCAAACTGGGAAAATTAATTACTCGAACCAGTTTGCTTTTAGGCTAGGCGGCAAGCAAGCGAAGCCCCAGGAGTGGACGCTTTGGTCCATGACTGGGGTAAGAGAGCGCAGCCAACAACGCATAAAAGCAAACTGGGAAGAGTATGTTAGAAGAGCATGATAGTATCACCTTAATGCAACAACAAGCCAACAAATCGATTGTTGACGCGCTCTATCATCGTGGTTTTATCAACCAAAAAGCGCGTGACACCGCACTTGAGTTGCTTTACCCTCACTTAAGCTGGGGGGAATTTAGTGCACAGCTTCTTAATATATTGGGCTTTTTATTTATTGTGAGCGGCCTTATATTTTACTTTGCCTTTAATTGGGAAAATATGTCCCCGAGCTATAAACTTCAAACCATACAAGCAGGGCTCCTTTGTACCGTTGCGGGAAGTTGGGCTTTTTCTTTACAAAAACTATCTGGGCAATTGTTTTTATGTGGTGCCAGTATTCTTGTTGGTGTCTTTTTAGCTGTTTTTGGACAAATTTATCAAACTGGTGCCGATAGTTACCAGCTATTTGGTTTTTGGGCATTGCTTATATTACCTTGGGTGTTGATCAGCCGTTTTGCTGCTTTATGGTACCTGTGGTTTGTCATTATCAATGTGGGAATTTTCTTTTATTGGACAGAAGTTGCGAATATCAGCACTATGAGGAACATCCTTATTTTCCCCCTTCTTATCCTTTTAAATTGCCTTTTCTTGTCTTTACGCGAGTATGGCGATATGCGCAACTTATCGTGGTGCCAAGGCAGGTGGCATAGAATTTTATTAACACTTAGCATTGTCGTCTTAACGATGTTTCCTATCATGTCTTTTATTCTTGATTATAAAGAATGGCCAAATAGTTATCTCACTTTGAGCGCGCTTTTAGGCCTTTTTGTACAATTTGGCTTTATTTATTATTACCGCGCTAAAAAGAGCGATATGTGGGTCATAAGCATTACCATGATTGCTTTGTGTATTATTACATGCACAGCGGGTTTTAAGATTTTAGATGTTCATATCAACAATGAAGTCTTTCGATGGTTATTGATGTCTGTATTGACTCTCGCTGTCTTTACTGTGGGTGCCTGTATTTTACGTAAATTAACACCAACAAAAGAAACAGTTTATGAAAAATTATAGTGTACAAAGTATTCTTGACTGGCTTGAAACTAAAAATTATCTTAGCAACCGAAGGGGGGCCGAGGCATTTATTTTAACGCAAGCAAGTATTAATAAAGCACCCTTGTATATCCATGTTCTCATGGCGTTTGGCGCTATTGTTGGTTGCGTTTGTCTCATCGGTTTATTATATGTTTCTAAGCTTATTTCCTTTGATGATGAACGTGCCTTACTGTTTGCGGGGCTTGTTTTTATTTTACTTTCCTTGGGCTGCTATTATGTGCTTCGCTACCAAACGGCTTTATTGCAAAGCTTTGGGCTGCAAAGCGCTTTGATTTTTATGGTGGCGGGAAAAATATTGTTTGTTTTAGGCTTTAGGGAACTGGTTTATTTGTTGCCATTGAGTAAACCCTGGTTAACAACCTTAGGCATTTTTATTGTAAGCGCGCCAACGTATTTTATATTTCCTAATCAAATCGATAGGTTTTTATCAAGCCTCGCCCTATTAAGTTCTATTTTAAACAATTTAACCTTGCAACAAGATAATATTTTGCATTTTTCCTATTTTGCTGCATTACTCTTCTTAACAGGTGTGCTGTACATCTGGCGACATAAATCCTTAGCCTGGGCACCCCTTGGGTACGCGGCAATATTTACTTTATTAATTGCCAGCATCATCATGCTCGCTTTTTTAGAACCAGGATTGATGTTTAATCAACCCTGGGTATTAATCATACCACCTGTATTTTATAGCCTTTCTATTGGGCTTGGTTTGATTATCCTGTGTCTATCCTTGCTCAAAGAGAAAAAAGCAATTCTTTATCTGCCTGCCTTATTGGCTTGCATTGTTATTGCTATCTTATCCTTTATTGTTCCCCCTGGCATTTTGCTTTCCATGGGATTGCTGCTTGTTGGATACGCCAAACATGAAATGTCCCTGAGTATACTCGGCAGCGTGTGCTTAGCCTTATTTTTAATTGCATTTTACTATTCACTTCCCTTTAGCCTTGAATACAAATCTGCGCTTTTAGTATCCACTGGAGTAATACTGTTAGCATCAAGATTTGTGATAAAACTATTACGATGGGATGATGCCTCATGAGAAGTTTAATATTATTTTTTGGTGCCATTGTTATTTTAGGTGCTTTCAATTTTTTGGTTTACCAAAAAGAAGCTATCCTTGAAAGTGGCTCACCAATTTTACTCAAACTGGCACCCGCCGATCCCCGCTCACTCATGCAAGGTGACTATATGCGCTTTAGATATGATATTGTGGCGCAAATGAGGAATATCGATAAAAATCAATTAAAAGATCATCATTTTGCTGTTATTAGGCCTGATGCTAATAATGTGGCACAATTTGTAAAACTCTATACTGGCGAACCCCTTGCGAGCAATGAAAAACTTATTAAGTACCACTATCGTGAACAATATGCGCGTATAGAAATCAAACCCGATACCTTTATGTTTCAAGAAGGCCTACAGAGCGTTTATCAAAAAGCGGCCTATGCCATTTTTCATTACCAGGGATCTCAAGATTATCTCCTCACTGGAGTTGCCAACGCAGACAGACAACCTCTCAACCCCTAAATAAAAGGGCCCAAAGTGGGGATATTTGTCTCATTTTTTTAATTAGGGGTAACCATTTTATCGAATTTCGTTGTTGATTGGCTTATCATAAGCGCTGTATAAGAAATTTTTACATTAGCTAACCAACTACAAGAGTGTTACCATGGCTAAAGCGCTTTTCCCAACCTCGGCTTCTTTTCCTAACCTCCGTTTAAGAAGAATGCGTTCTTCTGCCCAAATGCGCGCCCTTATCCGTGAAACCGAGCTTAATCTTACTGATCTGGTTATGCCTTTATTTATTAAGTATGGAAAAGATAGAAAAGATCCTATCAGCTCTATGCCAGGTCTTTTTCAACTCAGTTTAGATAATTTACCACAAGAAATAAAAGAGCTCAGAAGTTTAGGGGTGCAATCTATTTTATTATTTGGGATCCCAGAGCATAAAGATGCCTGTGCAAGTAGTTCTTATGATCCAAATGGGATTGTGCAGCAAGCGACAAGAATAGTAAAAGATGTCGCGCCTGATATGCTAACCATGGTAGATGTATGCTGCTGCGAATATACCGATCATGGGCATTGCGGCATTGTGGAAGAATACCGTGGCACCCCCGATGTGCATAATGATAAAACGTTAGAAATTATTGCCAATCAAGCGATTAGTTTTGCCAAAGCAGGTGCAGATATCATTGCGCCAAGTGGCAGTATTGATGGTCAAGTTGCCGCAGCACGCTATGGCCTTGATTCCGAAGGTTTTGAACAAATCCCGGTGCTCAGTTACTCCATTAAGTACGCCTCTTCTTTGTATGGCCCCTTCCGCCAAGCCGCTGAAGGCGCACCCAAATTTGGGGATAGAAAGACCTATCAAACCGATCCAGGCAATGGTAATGAAGCCTTAAGAGAAGTGGAGCTCGATATTGCAGAAGGTGCGGATATGCTGATGGTTAAACCTGCACAGGCTTATTTAGATATCATCTGTAGGGTTAAACAAAAGTACCCTCACATACCCCTTGGGGCCTATCATGTCAGTGGTGAATATTCCATGATTAAAGCCGCGGCCGAAAAGGGCTGGATTGATGGCAAAAAGGTGGCTTTAGAAGTATTAACTGGCATTAAGCGCGCTGGCGCTGATTTCATCATTAATTACTTTACCAAAGAGTTAGCAAAAGATTTGCATCATTACCTATAAATGAGATTGGGCCGTGTCCCAATTTCATTTATTTTCATTAATGAATAATCACTTCTCTATTTTTTTGATCAATGCTTAACGTCTGGTATTGCAGATAAGCGTTTCCGATCAAGCCCCACTTTTTGCGCTTTTCGCACTGGCCAAGATTATATTTTACCAAGGGTCTATCTAATTTTTTATCACCAAGCACAAGGGTGCCATCTAGTTCTGAAATAAACCCACCTTCTTCTTCATTAAAAACATCATAGCTTATCACCTCCCGCTTATGTTGCTTGTTTTTATCATAAGGAAAGCATACGGGCATTTTAATATAGCCACTATAGCCCGTATCAATTAATAAATCGTATTCTGTTTCTTTTTTACCGCCTTCCACTTTTGCTTTTACAATAGGAATGTAATGCGATTTATTTAATTTTAATTTGTTTCCACTTATTGTTGCGTCTTTATGTGTGCTTAGCAATATTTTTTGCTTGCCAAAATCTAAGGTTAATACAATATCGTGGAATATATTCATCCCTAAGATCCCAAGGATGTTTAAATGTTTCAACAATTGAAAATCGTCCGTCGCCGTATTGGTAGCAATAACCGGCGCATTTGTAATGACAGCCTCACCTATTTTAATTTCATCTAAAAGGAACAATGAGGTATTAATAGTGGCGGTTTGTGTTGAAGTGTTGAATTTTGTTTTTCTTGTTTCAAGCGCTTTTAGTTTTAAGGTAGCAATCAGTTCATTTGAAATGATACTCGTATCAGCGCCAGTATCCACTAAAAATTTAAAGGGCCCTAGGTTGTTAATATATACATCTAATAAAGGCAAGCCCCATTCAGAAGAAAGCTTAATATCAATGAACCCCCCTTGGCCTAAATCAATTTCCCAGGGAATTTTTCTTTTAAAGGGTTCAATTGTCCGAATAGATTTAATAATAACGTCTTGGGTAGGGCTTTCATTGGCAAATATCAGCGTAGATAATAATAGGCTTCCAACTAAGATCCATCTTGCTGCCTTAAACATTTCCGTGATCGCCCATTGCCTCGTGTTTGTTAAAATTATAGCATTGAGAAAGATTATACCGGATATAGCAGGTTTTTTTGCTAAAAGCTGTTGAAAACAACAGTGGTGCTTTATTTATTTAGCAAAATTGATGTAATGCCTCTTTTTAGCTATGCTGAAAATGGAATATAGCTAGGATTTAGCCCTATGACTTCACTTATAAGATCTTGCATGCTGATTAACCGCACTTACCCAGTGTTAAAGAGCGCTGTCCCTATTCCTGTTATCTATGCCATGCTGATTGGGCTTTTATGCTGGTTTGTTTCAGACACCCTGTTTGCTGCCCCTTTGTTACAAGATCACGCTAATGTGGTTAGTAAGGATATGGCCGAAAAATTAGAAAAAGAATTAGCCAATATCGAAGCCAAAGACGGGTTACATTTTGAAGTTGTTATTTTACCTAATTTTTATCAAAGACAACCTGAAGCGGTGTTGAATGCTTATATTGAGCAACTCGCTAAAAATGCCCCATCAACAGATAAAAGCGTACTACTATTTATTGTCCTAGATAACAAAATTGCTGTTATTCGCCCAAGTGCGAGTATTGCAGCAGCTTATGATGCGCAAGTTGCCACAGAAGTGACAGACAACGTTAAAAAGAACATCGATGAAAAAAACTATGATGAAATGGCACGAATTGGTATTGCAGGCATTTATCATTACTTTCAAAAACAGTTCCCAAGCGCTCAAGAGCCCTCAAGCGCATGGAAAAGATTTATGAATTTGGGAATAATTCTTGTTGTTTTAGTCATGGTGATCTTTCTTATTACCGCCATGCAAAAGAAGAAAAAAAACCCACCTCAATAAGCAATTATTTCGCTTTTAGCATCCAGCCCGTGTTTTGCTTGCTAAATTCTTTTATCAAACTAAACCCAGCATTTTTATAAGTTTTTATAGCCGCTTTGTTATTTAAATCCACATCCACAAAGCAATGACTAAAATAGTTCCATACCTTTTCTTGTAAGAACTGTAGCATAACCTGGGTACCCAGACCTTTTTGTAAATAGGATTTATCACCGATAAAAATATCGACTGCGCCCAGTGAGGGAGGTAAATTTTCAAGCTGAACTGATTCTCTTGGAAAATCATAAGCATTATAAAATTGAATATAGCCAATAGGGGCCAGCGCACAATAAATAATAAAACTCTGAATTGGTTTTTGTTTTGAATTTTCCACCTTATAATTTTCAATATAGGTGCTATATTTATTGTCAACCTCTCTTTGTGTCCATTCTTTATCTTCTCCATACCAATGATTAACGTGCGGCATATTTAGCCATGTTTGCATTAAAGTAAAATGCTCTCTTGCTAAAGGAGAAAAGCGTATAGCCTGTTTTAAATAGTTTTTAAACGCTTCAGGAAAGTGGTCCCTTTCAATATGTTTTAAAATTGCCGTGGCACTATTAACAATAGAAGTCGTAGACGTATTAATTTCTAAGTCATAATCAGGAGGGGAGAGATAAACTTTATCATACAATGAACGGGTTAAACCAAGATAGCGATCATCACGAGATTTTTCTCTGCGCTCAGCCTCAATGAGATCACAAATTATTTTAATCAAATAAACTTTTTTGGCCTGACATAATGCATGAGCGTAATGTTCAAAGATCTCTTTTTTTAGCAACACTTCATCAATGATGAGATCATAGCCTTTTTTAATTAAAACGGTAAAAGCTTCTATCATATCCCAACGCAGTTGATCCACATCAGGCCCCACCACATGGGGCGTTGATGTTTCAATTAAATCAACCACATGTTGCTGGAAAAACCAAGCCTTTGGCTCATCCTCAAAGGCAACGAATTTTTCATCTATCCAAAAGTTAACTAAGTGATCAATAGAATAATATAAAAAAGGCCTATCCGATTGATGCATGATTTCTCGTGCAATCACCGATTTGCCACTAGAGGAGGTGCCGTTAAGAAATAAAATCATAAGCTGTATGTTGTAAATTAACTAACATCGATGTTTAGATGATAAAACCAACATAACATACAAACCCAAAATAACACAGCGCATGCCTTATTTTTATTGGCTTGTGCGGCCACTTAAGATATGGTTAAAAAAAGGGGGCTATACAGTGATCTATTTACTCGCTGCTATTCTTTTTTTTGCTTTGTGCTTTGGATTCATTGCCTTGTGCGAGGAGCTAAAATAACCCTATGACTATCCTCTATGGCATATCCGGTTTAATCGGTGCATTTTTACTGATATACCTTCTGGTTGCCCTTCTTAAACCGGAGCTATTTCAGTGAGTGACTTTTTCCTCCCATTTAATAGCTATGCTCAATGTTTTTTCTTTTGGCTTGTTTGCTTGCTTTTAATAAAGCCTTTAGGTACCTATATGGCTAAGGTTTATAGCGGGCAACTTACCTTCTTAGAATTTATTATTGGTCCCCTTGAAGATTATTTTTACAAAATAGCGGGCATTAATCCTGAAAGAGAGATGACTTGGTCCCAGTATACCAAGGCTGTCATACTATCCAGCCTTGGTGGCTTTCTGTTACTGTTTCTCATCCTAAGATTCCAATCTTACTTACCGCTGAACCCTGGGGAGTTTCCCAACATTAAGGCCGACTTAGCCTTTAATATTGCGGCAAGTTTTGTTACCAATACCAATTGGCAATCTTATGGCGGCGAATACACGTTAAGTTACTTTAGCCAAATGTTGGGACTAACGGTACAAAATTTTTTATCTGCCAGCATGGGAATGGCCGTTAGCGTTGCCCTAATAAGAGGATTGTTTAGAAAAAATCTACAGACTATCGGCAATTTTTGGGTAGATTGGACCAAAGGCATTTTATACATCCTTTTACCCTTATCTTGTTTATTTGCCATCCTGATAGGAAGCCAAGGCGTTATTCAAAATTTTAATGCTCCACTCACCACCCATTTTATTGAATCTAAAACAACTGCGTTAGTCGATGCCTATCCTACGCGTCAACATATTCCCGGTGGCCCTGTTGCCTCTCAAGTTGCCATTAAACAGTTAGGCAGCAATGGCGGTGGTTTTTTTAGTGCCAATGCTGCACATCCTTTTGAAAACCCAACCCCCATGACGAATTTCCTAGAGCTGATAGCCATCATCCTGATAGCAAGTGCGTTATGTTATAGTTTTGGGGCAATGGTTAATGATAAACGCCAAGGATGGGCATTAATTGTAGCAATGGCACTTATATATATTCCCCTCACCCTTTACTGCATTGATCAAGAGCAAAAACCAAATCCCTTACTTGGCGCCTTAAACATTGAACAAAGCCGAACCGCTTTCCAAAGTGGGGGAAATATGGAAGGTAAAGAGTTGCGATTTGGGATCACTAATTCTGCACTGTGGGCAGGCACAACCACCGCTACCTCAAATGGATCAGTAAATTCCATGCACGATTCATATTCCCCACTAGGAGGACTCATCCCCCTAGTACTGATCCTACTGGGGGAAGTTATTTTTGGCGGCGTGGGTTCAGGTTTATACGGTATATTGATATTTGTGATCATTACGGTTTTTATATCGGGTTTAATGGTGGGCAGAACACCCGAATTTTTAGGAAAAAAAATTCAAGTCTATGAAATTAAAATGGCCTCCCTTTATATCCTTATTCCTGCACTTACCCTGCTTTTTAGCTGCGCCCTTGCTGTGATGTGCCAAAGCGGCGTTGAGGGCATTTTCAATAAGGGATCTCAAGGCTTTACTGAAATACTGTATGCCATTGCCTCCGCCGTTAATAACAATGGTAGCGCCTTTGCTGGCTTAAATGCCAATACGTCGTTTTACAACACGCTCCTTGGGATCTGTATGTTAATTGGGCGATTTTGGCTAATTATTCCAGTACTCGCCATCGCAGGTTCTATGGTACAAAAAAATATCACACCCAATTCTCAAGGCTCCATGTCAACACACTCCCTGATTTTTATTCTTCTGCTTTGCGGGATCATCTTGCTCATAGGGCTGTTAACTTACGTACCCGTGTTAACGCTCGCACCCATAGCCGAATATTTTTTAATGGTTAAATAAAGATGATTAAAACGCACCCCAAAAAGCAACCAAAAATAACTTATAAAACCTATTTGAGTGCTTTGCTAAGCGCATTTAAACATTTAACACCGGTCTATTTAATAAAAAACCCCGTGATGTTTGTCACTTATATTGGCTGCCTATTATCTACCTTTATTTTCATCTTTGCCCTACTTACCGAATACAAAACCTCTTTAAGCTTTATTTTTCAAATCATACTTTGGTTATGGTTCACAGTTCTGTTTGCCAATTTCTCTGAATCTATGGCCGAAGGACGCGGCAAAGCACAAGCCGAGACTTTAAAAAAATCGCGTCGTGAAGTACAAGCAAAAAAAATAGCAGACATAAACGACAGAAATTTTATGTTACTTGATGCAACAATGCTTAATCCTGATGATATCGTTTATGTCGGGCCGGGCGATGTTATTCCTGGAGATGGGCAAGTGATTGCAGGCGTTGCGTCCATTGATGAAAGCGCCATTACCGGAGAAAGCGCTCCCGTTATTAGAGAATCTGGCTCAGATAGAGATTCTGTGACAGCAGGAACAACGGTTCTTTCTGATTGGTTGGTTATTCGTATTACCTCCAAGTCTGGCGAAACTTTTTTAGATCGCATGATCTCATTAGTCGAAGGTGCTAAACGACAAAAAACGCCTAATGAAATTGCATTAAATATTTTACTCGCAGGCATGACACTTATTTTTCTGGTTGTTGTCATGACGTTACTCCCCTTTTCAATCTTTAGCGTACAGTTAAATAATCAAGGTGACGTTATCAGTATTACTGTCTTGGTTGCACTCTTAGTTTGTCTCATCCCCACCACTATCGGTGGTTTGCTTTCCGCTATTGGTGTTGCTGGTATGGACAGACTCATTCGAAGCAATGTGATCGCCTCCTCAGGTCGCGCCGTTGAAGCCGCTGGCGATGTCAATATACTGCTCCTTGATAAAACCGGAACCATCACGATGGGTAATCGTCAAGCAGTGGCCTTTTACCCTTCTACATTTGCAACACTTGAAGAGCTGGCGCAAGCAGCACTGCTCTCCTCCTTAACCGATGAAACACCAGAAGGCAAGAGCATCGTACAACTTGCTCACAGTAAATACCAAGTGAATGATCTTGATGCAACCAAGCTTGAAGCAACTTTTATTCCATTTTCAGCCGACACCCGTGTCAGCGGTGTCGATATAAATGGGAGAAAAATACTCAAGGGTGCCATTGATAAAATCATGGAGCACATTAAGGCTCAGCAAGGCCGCATCGATGAAGCAACGCTTAAAAAGGTTGATGAAATTGCTCGTCTTGGTGCTACGCCACTTGTCGTCAGCGATGGCGCAAAACTCCTTGGGGCAATCGAACTAAAAGATATCATCAAGCCCGGAATCAAAGAACGGCTCGCCGAGCTTCGTACTATGGGTATTAAAAGTATCATGATAACAGGCGACAATCCCATTACCGCAGCAACGATTGCCAACGAAGCTGGTGTGGATGACTTTATTGCCCAAGCAACTCCTGAGATAAAATTAAAACTTATCAAAAGTTATCAGGAAAATGGCCAATTAGTGGCCATGGTTGGTGACGGCACTAACGATGCTCCGGCGCTTGCACAAACTGATGTCGCCGTGGTAATGAACAGTGGCACCCAAGCGGCCAAAGAAGCTGGCAATATGGTTGATTTAGATTCAGATCCCACTAAGTTAATTGAGATTGTCAAAATTGGTAAACAGCTCCTTATTACCCGCGGCGCGCTGACTACCTTTAGCATTTCAAACGATATCGCAAAATATTTTGCGATTATTCCGGCAGCGTTTAGTACCACCGTCCCTTCGTTGCAATATTTTAATATTATGGAACTCACAAGCCCCCATAGCGCTATCTTGTCGGCTGTTATTTATAATGCGCTCAGTATTGTCTTTCTAATCCCTTTAGCACTTAAAGGGGTTAAATATCGCCCCTTAAATGCGAGCCAATTGTTACTGAGAAACACCACAATTTATGGGTTCGGTGGAATTGTTATTCCTTTTATTGCTATTAAATTTATCGATGTTTTAATCACGACATGCGGTTTAATATAAAATGGATAAGCAGAACATCTTAACTCAACTCAGGCCTTTAATAACGCTGTTATTATTATTTACCTTTTGCACCGGTTTAGTTTATCCCTGCCTCATTATGTTTATTAATCAATTAGCGTTTCCGAATGCGGCAAATGGTAGCCTCATTATTGAAGACAAAATACTTGGCTCAGAGTTGATTGGACAACCCTTTACAACGCCTAAATACTTTTGGGGCCGCCCAAGTGCTACAACACCCGAATATAATGCTTTGCGCTCAGCGGGCTCGAATCTAAGCCCTAGCAATCCTCAACTCTTAGCAAATATCCAAAAAAGAGTTGCGCTATTGAAAAAATATGATTCAAATAACACCCTACCCATTCCCATTGATCTTGTTAGTGCGTCAGCAAGCGGTCTTGACCCCCATATTTCCATCGCTGCCGCTTATTATCAAGTGCCACGAGTAGCCAAAGCACGAAACATAGATGAAGGGATCTTATATGATTTTGTCAATTCTGCCATTGAATACCGACAGTTAGGATTTCTAGGAGAGCCTCGAGTAAATGTCGCTAAGCTAAACTTAACGTTATATAAGGCTGATAGAGCTTATTATGGAACCTCAAAGACCAGATCCTGATCAATTGCTACGACAAGTAAAAGAGGAAATAAAGCACTCTTCCCGTGGAAAATTAAAAATTTTCTTCGGTGCTTGTGCAGGAACTGGCAAAACGTATGCCATGCTCAGTGCCGCTCAAGAAAAACATAAAGAAGGCGTTTTAGTGGTTGCAGGTATTATTGAAACCCATGGCAGAACAGAAACGGCTCGATTGCTAGAAGGCCTGCCGCGTTTACCTTTAAAGCAAATTCATTATCAAGGCATAACCATTAATGAATTAGATATAGATGCAGCAATTGAAAAAAATCCAACC
The DNA here is from genome assembly GCA_964535225.1 of Uncultured Candidatus Berkiella sp. Taxonomy (GTDB): domain Bacteria; phylum Pseudomonadota; class Gammaproteobacteria; order Berkiellales; family Berkiellaceae; genus Berkiella. The sequence continues at coordinate 17,154 of CAZHSJ010000005.1, forward strand.
ATATTATTAGTAGATGAGCTTGCCCATACTAACGCCATAGGCTCAAGACATCCTAAACGATGGCAAGATGTTCAAGAATTATTGGATAGTGGCATCGATGTTTATACAACACTTAACGTGCAACACCTTGAAAGTTTAAACGATGTGGTGGCCAATTTAACGGGTGTTAGAGTTAAAGAAACCGTGCCAGACTCCCTATTTGATAACGCAGATGAAATAGTATTAGTTGATATCCCTTCTGAGATCATTCTTGAACGGCTTGAAGAGGGCAAAGTTTATTTAGGGGAGTTTGCCAAACAAAGAGCGGCGCAACATTTCTTTAAAATTGAAAATTTAATTGCACTGCGTGAAGTTGCCCTTCGCAGAACGGCTGAGCGCGTTGACGCTTTACGCGACATCTATAAAAAATACCAAAGCAAAAGCCAAGCCATTTCAGACAAAATATTAGCTTGTGTGGGGCCCGGGAACCTCTCTCCCAAACTGGTAAGAAATGCTAAACAATTAGCCTCAAAATTAAAATGCCCGTGGACAGCGCTCAACATTGAAAATGATCAATACTATCGGCTCGCCAAAGAAGAGCAAAATAATATTAAAAGAACCCTACAACTTGCCGAGCAACTTGGCGGCAAAACGGAAACGGTACAAGAACCTAATACTATTGAAGCCATTCTAAATTATGCCAGAAAAAACAACTTCACTAAAATCATGTTAGGAAAATCTTCTACGCCAGCATGGAAACGATGGTTTCGCCGTTCTTTGGTAAGTGAAATTATTGAAAAAAGCGGCAATATCGATATTTACATTATTAATGAAGAAGTGCCTGCGCCTTTGCTTAAGAAGCAAAGTACAACTTATGCGACGTGGATGTCGGTATTCAATGCCATTTTAGTCGTTGCGCTTTGCACTATTTTTGGGCTTCCCACAAAAGACTGGCTAGATTCTGAAACGGTACTCATGATCTATCTTGCCGGGGTTGTTATTGTTTCAACCAGCAGTGAACGTGCTGTTGCTGTTTTATCTGCATTATTATCCGTCATTTGTTATAACTTTTTCTTTGTCCACCCTTACTATAATTTTAACTATTATCATCTTCGCGATGCCGTAACGTTATGTGTATTGTTACTTACAAGCCTCGTTATTAGCACACTTACTTCACGGTTACGTCAACAACATCTTTTTGCAAAAAAACGTGAGAGATTCATTTCTGAACTATACGATTTAAGCCGTAAATTGGTAATTACCCCAGGGAAGTCTAAAATTGCTAAGGTGGTTTCTCATCATATTGGTGAAATTTTTGATTGCGCAGCCACCATATGGGTGCCAGATGATCAAGGGGAACTTGAACTGGTCTCTCATCCTGGCCTAAAAGCAGAGTTAAAAGAAGAAAGTGTTGCCCTTTGGGCCTATAAACATAATCAAGAAGCAGGCTCTGGTACCAATACCATGCCCAGTGCACGCGGATTTTATTTACCCTTATCTAATGGCGAAAAGGTATTTGGTGTGTTAGGAATTATTCCTAAAGATCCAGAAAAAACATTCAGCGCAGAAGAGAATATGTTGCTAGAGTCTTTGGCCGTTCAAACGGCCTCTGCCTTTGAGCGCGTACATATTGCTGATCAAATTAAGAAAGATAAAGAAAAACCACATCATTGAAGACTGACATGACTTTTCCTTAAGTCGTCACTTCTTCAATACTACTTACTGTTGCTTTTTGAGCGACGGCAACAGTCACACAGGAATCAGACCAGATATTAATTGCGCTTTCTAACATGTCCAATAGCGCATAAAAAGGTAAGATGATCCCCATTAAGGTTAAAGGCATATTCATCGTGCTTAATAATGCGCTCGCAATAAAAAAGCAGCCCATGGGTACACCGGCATTACCAATCGCCGCGACGGTTGCAATAATTATCCAGGTTACTTTATCTGTTAACGTAAATGTCATTCCCTGGCTTTGCGCAATAAACATCACCGTAATTAAAATAAAGGCCGCGCAAGCATTCATGTTAATGCTAGTGCATAAGGGAAAGCTAAAACGCGTTACTTTGGTACAAATATTTAACCCCTGCTCTGCACAATCTATAGCGGTTGGCATCGCCGCACTGGAGGACTTAGAAAAGAAAGCAAAGGATAGCGCGGGCAGCATTTTCATAAATACCCTTCGCGCAGAGACACCATGCCACCATAAGAATAGTGGCAAAATGATGATCGCCTGAATAAGATTTGCCGACACTATGGTCGCTAAATACCATCCCAAATTGGAGAAGGTTAAACCTTTTGAAACCTCAACAAAAAACGATGTCATAAACGCCCAGATTGCAAGCGGCATAAAACTGACTATCCAACGGGTTATTTGCATCATCATTTGAAATAAACTTTGTAATAATTGGCTAATTGGCTGCCGCTGATCATGCGGTAATTTTGCAATACCAATACCAATGAGCAAGGAAAGCAACAGGATACTAACCACATTCCCTTCTAAGAAGGGTTGCAACAAATTACTTGGGATCACCTTTAGTAGCTCTTCATAATAAGAAGGGGTTTGGGGTGCAATTGCCGTAGACTCTAAGGTAATTAACACCACAGGCTCAATGGCTTCGTAGAGCAATAAGGCTATGGTTGCCGCAATCATGGTTGTTAAAATGGTGTAGCTTACTATTCGCTTCCCTAAACGTGAGAGTGAATTCTCTCCTACGGATGAAATCGTGGCTAACAAGGAAAGGCTAATCATAGGTAGACTAATGAGTTTAAGCAGCCTGACAAAAATCTCTGATACCAGCTCTGACAGATTAATAATCATGGGTTGTTGCGACCAACCCGCCAACACTGCCAATAGGATTGCAGCTAATATCATCCAATAACCACGTCGGTTAAGCATAAGGCCCCACACTTCCAAAATAAAAATTAGCAATTAAAATTGCTTTGTATATAGTGATATTTAATGGGTGTATGTGTCAACCTAGGGTCGACAGCAGGTAGAGTAGATAAGATAGTAAGGACTCATGGTGATATGCACCTTTTTGGCGATAGCGCAAGTAAAACATAGAATTTAGCCCAAGGTCAAGGCATGTTTTCTAATTCCATCTCAATAGGGGCAAGATGGTATTGAAATCATCTGTCCACAACCTTTCTTTTGCCTTTTGGGTTGCACTTAACGCATAAGGGTGTTTTGCTAACACCCTTACCAGCCCCGGATCGCATGAGATCAGCGCCCAGGATGAAGAAAACACGCCTTTTTCACTGTCTTTTCCATTATAAAGCCAATAATGTGGGCAACCGCTTTGTATCCCAAGTGCCTTAGTGAGCGGGAGCAATTTTATATAAATATTAGACGTATGAAGCGCCAATATACCATTTGGGGCAAGATGCTTGAGATAAACCTCCATTGCCTCCTTGGTTAATAAATGGGATGGAATGGCATCGCCGCTAAACGCATCGATGACTAAGAGATCGAATTTTTGTGCCTCGTTGGTTGGGATATTACGTGTTAAGGACATTCTCGCGTCCCCTAATACGACGTTAACCGTCGCCTTTGAATTTGCAAGAAAGGTAAAATCATTTTTTGCAACCTTAATCATGTCAGGATCAATTTCGTAGAAAGTAAATTGATCCTCTTTTTCACCATAGGCTGCGATGGTTCCACAACCTAACCCTATGATGCCCACTTTCAAAGGCTTATGTTTTGCCCTTAAATATTCAAAAGCAACCCCCACACCGGAATTATAACCATAGTAAGTTGTAGGCAATTGGCTTTTAGCGGGTAATTTGAATTGTAAACCATGCGTAATTATACCGTGTTTTAAGCTACGTATGGCATTACTAGGCGTTGAGGTTTTAACATCATAAATCATAATTTTTCCATAAAAATTACGAAACTCAGCAACAATTTCTCTTGAAGGGTTATAGAGATTATGCACAAGCACCGTACAAAACCCGATAGCAATAAACGTGCTAGCAACACCCAAAAAAAGATCCCATTTTCTTTTATTTAACAAATAGTGCTTAACTAATGTATAAACAATGGCAACATTTAGCACAATTAAGGGAAGAAATAGGTCCCACCAATTAACAAAAATGAGCAATGCCACAATATTTGAAAAGATCCCCCCTAGCACCCCCCCTAGCGCAATGAGTAAATAAAATAAGGTTAAGTGATGATTTTGCGGTTTTGATCTAATTAATTCACCATGACAAATCATACAAGCACTGTATAGCAGCGCCAACATCACGATGACCATATTGATGCCAAACATTAAATTGTTATATAGCAAATATAAAAATAGCATTAACCAAACAAGAAAGGCACTAAACCAAAATTCACGGGAGTAAGATTTTGCTTTAGCAAAAACCACAATGTAGGAAATTAAATATAACGTTAAAGGTAGCACCCACAAGAGGGGCAAATTAATGACGTTTTGTACTAAAAATTGCGTTGTAGATAATAATAAAGCACTACTTAAAAAGGTTAATATTAACCAGGTAATCTTTAAACCAAAAGCCAGTGAGTAATTTTCACATTTTATTTTATTAGCATCTGTTGTTGAAAAGAGTTTGCTTAAGCAAATCATACATAAAATAACGTAGATTCCATAAAGATTAGACCAAATAAGCCGTTGCAGTTTTAACCCAATAAACGGCTCCAATAACAAGGGGTATCCTAATAAACCGATCAGCGAACCTGCGTTTGAAACAGCATAAAATTGATAAGGAAAATTGCTATGGCGAATATGACAGTACCAATGCTGCAGTAAAGGACTGCTAGCACAAATAATCACACAGGGAACGAGTACGCTTTTAGACAATAAAAGTAGTACGGCCACAGGAAGCCAGAGGGTTCCCAATGAAGGAATGGTGTGCAAATAGATAGGAATAAACGATAAAGAAACGCATAAAATCACAAGGTGGATGGCTGCTTGGTGTTTTTCCTTAAAAAAGCGAGAGAGCAAATAGGCATAACCATAGCCTAACAATAACACTATCTGGAAAAACAAAATCGTGGTTATCCAAACAACCCCCGCTCCGCCAAAATGAGGCAACATTGCCTTAGCAATTAAGGGTTGAATGAAAAAAACCAAGCAAGCACTTAGAAATATGGTGGCGCCATAAAGTAACTGTATCATGAGTCCGTTAACCTGTTGGCTTGCTAAATTAATTGTGAACTTACACCCATAGCATAAAGTGTACTTTATTACCCAAGGCGAGGAAATGTTACTTGGCGGTAAAAAATAAACAGCTGTCGTGGCCTGGTTGACAACCCCTTAGAAACTGGTCTATCTTCAGTTTATGAACATGTTACGCAAACCTCTAACAACGACCTTCACTACTACCGGCTTCGCCGGTACACACGCTTAACCCCATTTTTTTTATTTCAACTAAAAACTAAGCTCAAAAAGGTACGGTTATGTTTCGTAAAATGCCCTTTATTCTGCTCCTATTAATATCCGTGATTGTCATCTTTGGCCACCATATCCCCGTCTATGTACAATCTTTTTTATACACTATCAGCTTAAGTATTAAAGCGGTCATCATTAGCATTTTGCCCTTGATCATTTTTGGATTACTTTACAAGGTAATGACGCAGCTTGCACAAAGCGCCTCTAAACTGATCCTGCTTATTCTTGCTGGCGTTTGCTGCTCAAATTTTTTATCAACCTTTGTTAGCCATTATGTTGGAATGTGGATTTATCACTTTGATTTATCGGTCATCCCTCCACAATCAGCTAATGCACTTGTCCCCCTTTGGGAGTTACATCTTCCCAATTTTATCCCCAACAACATCGCGATGTTTTTTGGTATTATCAGTGGTTTTATTAGCGCTTACTTCAAGCCTGCACTATCAAACACGATTGCGGATTTTTTTGACAAAATAATTAATCGCGTATTACAACTTATTATTTATTTAATTCCCTTATTTGTGATGGGTTTTATCGTAAAACTGTCACATGAGGGAGTCGTTGTAACTATTGTCAAAGATTATGCTTTAATTTTTGCCATGATTGCGCTTGCTCAATTTGGTTATATTTTTCTTATTTATCTCATCAGCAGTGCAACATTTTCGCGTACTTTTCAAAATATTAAAAATATGCTTCCTGCCGCTATTACCGGTTTTAGCACTATGTCCAGCGCAGCAGCCATGCCCTTAACTATCATAGGCGCACAAAAGAATGCGGGTAATGATTTTGCGCAATCATGCATACCTGCAACGGTTAATGTGCATCTTATCGGCGACTGCTTTGCTATCCCTATTTTAGCTTATGCTATTTTAAAAAGTTTTGAATGCCCAGAGCCCATGCTTTTGTCTTATTTGCTCTTCTCTTTTTACTTTGTACTGGCGAAGTTTTCCGTCGCTGCGGTACCAGGGGGAGGGATCATTGTTATGCTGCCTGTATTAGAAACCTACTTAGGATTCGATAGCCAAATGCTTTCACTTATCACCGCTTTGTACATTTTATTTGATCCTGTTATAACCTGTGCCAATGTACTGGGAAACGGCGGTTTTGCTCTTTTTATGAATAAAGTAAAAAATGGGCTAATTCATCCCAAATCCCAGGCCACTAAGATTTTAGTGAAGTAGATCTGCGTGGCAAGAGGCTTATTGCGCTGCAGCAGCGCTGTCTCTTGCCCTGGTTTACTCACTCAAATCTGAAAAAAATCATTCTTATTATATTAGTCGCCTTACCAATACCTCATATCCCTTCTACTATTAAAGTAAGGGAATAAAGAGAACACGCGCGATGGATAGCATCACTGGAAAAATATCACGCTTTATGCTTGGTAGTCTTGTGCTTTGCTTCGCACTTGGCGCTATTATTTTTTATTTCTATGAAAAAGAAATTCATCGCAGCGAAATTGTACTACAGGGAAATGTAGACATTCGTCAAGTTGAGCTTGGCTTTAGAATAAATGGTCGCCTTGAAAGTATGCGCTTTGAAGAAGGCGATGTGGTTAAAAAAGGCGAGATCCTCGCTTCACTGGATAAAGCGCCCTTACAATTGGAAGTCGATAATCTCGTCGCCCAAGTTAACGCTGCTAAAGCAAATTTAAATAAGCTCAATACCGGCAATCGTCCCCAAGAAATTCAAGAAGCTATCGCATTGGTGAATCAACAAAAAGCCATTCATGATAATGCCTTCAAAATACTCATTCGCAAAAAAGATCTCGTCGAAAAGAACTATGCCTCTAAACAAGAATATGATGATGCCTTAGCTGCCGAGAATGAAGCCAAGGCAAAACTAAAAACGGCAGAGGAAGTGCTTAAATTAAGACAAGAAGGCTTTAGAACGGAGGATATCGCCGCAGGCTTAGCACAATTAGAATCTATTAAATCTCAACTTGCCTCAGCACAGCTTCGACTTGACGATGCTGATCTCTTAGCACCACATGATGGCATTATTTTAACAAGAATTAAAGAGCCTGGTGCCATTTTGGCAACCGGCACTTCTGTGTACACGCTGTCTCTCACTAATCCTGTTTGGGTACGCGCCTATGTTTCAGAAATTAATTTAGGTCGCATAAAACCAGGCATGAAAGCGAAGGTGTTTACGGATACCAATCCAGATATACCTTATCAAGGTCAAATCGGATTTATCTCCCCTGTTGCTGAATTTACCCCTAAAAATATTGAAACCAAAGAATTGCGAACGGATTTGGTTTATCGAATAAGAGTGATTGTAGAAGATAAAAATGGCAATTTAAGACAAGGTATGCCTGTTACCGTCGTTATTGATACAGCGCAAGATAGTAAGCAACCCTTAAGCGCTGATAAGCGCTACCCATGACATCTGACATCGCCATACAGATTGACCATTTAAGTAAAAAATTTACCAAACCCAGCAAACTCGCCTTAGATAATATTTCTGCTCACATTAAAAAAGGTATTATTACCGGATTAGTTGGCCCCGATGGCGCAGGCAAAACGACGCTCATTCGGCTTATTACTGGGTTATTACAACCCACCGCAGGATCTATCAGCATCAACACCCCCAAGAATCAAAACCATCTCGAAATTATTGGCTATATGCCGCAAAAATTTGGTTTGTATGAGGATTTAACCGTACTGGAAAATTTAGAGCTATATGCAAGGTTACACCTCATAAAAGGCCTTGAGCGCAAGAAAATATTTGAAAAAATGCTAAAATTCACCGCTCTAGAAGAATTCACAATGCGTCTTGCAGGAAAACTATCCGGCGGAATGAAGCAAAAACTAGGTCTTGCTTGTGCCTTACTGAGCCGTCCTCGCATTTTATTGCTGGATGAACCAAGCGTTGGCGTGGATCCTATCTCACGAAGAGAATTATGGAATATGGTGCAACAATTAAGCCAAGATGGCATGACGGTACTTTGGTCGACATCCTATCTTGATGAAGCAGAAAAATGTCGGGAAGTAATTTTGCTTAACGAAGGCAAGGTATTATTCGATGGCGCGCCACAAACACTCTCCTCAATGGTCAGCGGACGGGTCTTTCATGTTGAACCTAAAGAGAACGCATTAAGACAAACTTTACACCAATTACTTAATCGAAAAGACGTTATAGATGGCGTTATCCAAGGCGAAAAATTGAGAGTTTTATTTTCCTCAAAAGATATACCACAACTTAATCTCCCCATAAAAGCAGTTACTCCTCGCTTTGAAGATGCCTTTATCGATATTCTCAAGGGTAAGTTCAGTCGTCAATCTGTGCTAGCAGCCCATATGATTGAGAAAACCAAGGATGACGCCAATGTGATTCAGGCTGAAAATCTCACGAAAATATTTGGCGACTTTTATGCAGCCAACAATATTTCTTTCTCTATCAAACGCGGAGAAATTTTTGGGCTTCTAGGCCCAAATGGTGCTGGCAAATCAACCACCTTTAAAATGCTATGTGGACTTTTACAACCAACTGCCGGAAAAGCTTTGGTTTCAAACTTAGATCTAAAAACCTCAAGCTCACAAGCGCGGGCTAAAATTGGCTATATGGCACAAAAATTCTCACTGTATAGCGATTTAAATGTATTGGAAAATTTGCAATTTTTTTCTGGTGTCTATGGGTTGCAAGGTAAAAATAAAAGCAATGCCATTGAACAGATGATCTCAATTTTTGATTTAAAGAAATATCTAAAGGTAAACTCGGTAAGCTTACCCCTTGGCTACAAGCAACGTTTAGCTTTATCTTGCGCTCTCATGCATGAACCCGATGTTTTATTTTTAGATGAACCCACATCCGGGGTAGATCCCTTAACACGACGTGAATTTTGGACACATATTAATGGGATGGTGCAAAAAGGTGTCACCATCATGATAACAACGCATTTTATGGACGAAGCTGAATATTGCGATCGTATTGCGCTTATCTATCGCGGACAAAATATTGCAACCAGTACCCCAGATGGTCTAAAAGCACAAGTTAGAACCGCTACCTTACCAGAGCCTACCCTTGAAGATGCTTTTATTGCGCTTATTAAAAACTCGGCGTTAAAGCACAGCAAGGAAGCACCAATATGATTTGCGCAACCAGGCTCACCGCTTTTATTTATAAAGAATTTTTACAAGCAGTAAGAGATCCTAGCACGCTCATGATTGCGGTCATACTCCCTGGAATGATGCTATTTTTGTTTGCCTTTGGCGTATCGCTTGATCTGAATCACATCCGCATTGGTGTTGTGTTAGAAGACACCTCCAGTTTAGCAAGAAGTCTCGCAAAAGCCTTTGAGAGCACAACTTATTTTCATGTTGTTGGTGATACTCACCGTCATCAACTCACCCAAGCGCTTGTTGCGGGGAAGATCCGCGGGCTAGTTGTTATTCCCCGTGAGTTTTCAACTAAATTATTAAGCGATGAAATCTCTCCAATACAAGTTATTGCAGATGGGACAGAAACAAATACAGCATCCTTCATCCAAAATTACGCCAACGGGGTTGTTGAAAATTGGCAACAATCTTTGGTTGAACAAAGCGATAGAAATGTTCCTATTATTATTTCTCAACCACGTGTTTGGTTCAACCCCGAGCTTAAAAGCCGGCATGTGATTTTACCGGGCTCTATCGCCATCATTATGGCTTTAATTGGCACGTTACTCACCGCGTTAGTCGTGGCCAGAGAATGGGAAAGAGGCTCTATGGAGGCCATTCTTTCCACTCCTATTCAAATCAGTGAGCTTATAATAGGAAAAGTTACTCCCTATTTTATTCTTGGTATGGGCTCGATGATACTCTGTGTTTTTATTTGCGTATTTATTTTTGATGTTCCCTTTCGAGGTTCTATTTTATTGCTTTCTTTGTCAACAGGTCTTTTCCTATTGGCAGGTCTTAGTCAAGGATTACTCATTTCAACTTTATCTAAAAATCAGTTCGTGGCATCTCAAGCGGCGATAAATGCAGCCTTCTTGCCAGCTTATATGCTTTCAGGATTTTTATATGAAATTGAATCCATGCCCTTATTGGTAAAAGCAGTTACTTACTTATTACCAGCACGCTATTTCGTTTCTATTATCCAAACCAGTTTTCTTGCTGGCGTTATTTGGTCTGAAATATTGCCAAATATGTTTGCCATGTTTGTTATTGCAAGTGTTTTTTTATTCTTTGTCGCTAGAAAAAGTAAAAAGAGTTTAGAATGAAGTGGTTATATCGCATTAAAGCATTAGTTATTAAAGAAACACTTGCCATTTTAAAAGACAAAAAGGCAAGAATTATTCTTATTATGCCGCCTATTTTGCAATTATTATTGTTTGCTAATGCGGCAACCTTAGAAGTAAGAAATATATCCATTGTTTATCTGAACCAAGATACTGGTTATTACAGTAACGAGCTGATACAAAGAATTGAGGGTTCTCCCTTTTTCAACAAGGTATATCAAGCAAATTCAGACAAGGAACTGCAAAAACGAATTGACAATCAAGATGCCATTGTTGCCATATCCATTTTACCTGATTTTTCTAGGTTGCTTGCCCAAGGCAAAACCCCTTCAGTTCAAATCATACTAGATGGCAGAAAATCGAACTCGGCACAAATTGTACAAGGCTATGTGCAACGTATAATTCAAAATTTTAACAATGAATTCCTAGCAAGCAAAGACATTGCCATTTCTCATGTGCGTGTGGATTTTCGCAGTTGGTTTAACCCTAATCTTGATTATCTTTATTATACTGTTCCTCAACTTGTGGGGATCTTAAGTATGGTAATAAGTCTTATTGTCACAGCACTTTCTGTCGCAAGAGAAAAAGAAATGGGGACTTTTGATCAGTTATTGGTATCGCCCTTATCGCCTATAGAAATTTTAGTAGGAAAAATGTGCCCTGCGCTTATTATTGGCATTGGGGAAAGCACGCTCATCATGATTTTAGCAATGTCACTATACCAGATCCCTTTTCATGGTTCATTTTTATTATTCTATTTAAGCATGATTGTATTTGTTATTTCGATAATTGGCGTCGGGTTATTTATTTCATCCCTTTGTCAAACGCAACAACAAGCAGTTTTAGGCACCTTTGTGTTTATTATGCCAACCATGTTGTTATCAGGCTTTGCCACCCCTGTTGAAACCATGCCAGCATGGTTACAACCTGTTTCGTGGTTAATTCCCATTACCCATCTATTTATCATTATTAAGGGCATTTTTCTTAAAGATATGGGAACAGTCGAAGTTTTAATGCATATCTGGCCCATGCTCATCATCGCCGCCTTTACGCTCTTTATTGCGACGTGGAAATTTTCTCGTACGATAGCGTAATCCCTATTTTCTTACAGCACCTTTATTAAGATCTGTCATCCTTTGCCGATCACTTATATAGAATATTATTTGCTGCTCTGGAATAGTATACAGTTTATGAAAAGTAAGGTAAAACCCCGCAATAAATCCATTGAGCGAATTGCCTATGTCTTTCAGGGCGGCGGCGCTCTGGGTGCTTATCAATTGGGCATTTTTAAAGCGTTAAGTGAAAATGAATACCACCCCGACTGGCTAATTGGCACCTCCATTGGTTCTATTAATGCCGCTATTATTGCAGGAAATGAACCCGCCAACCGGATCTCAAGATTAGAAGAATTTTGGAATTTAGTGTCAAGCGTTGTGATCCCAGGCTTTACCCCTCAAGATGAACAATCTCGCCAATGGTATAATTTTGTTAGCGCGCAATATAGTATGCTTTATGGGCAACCTGGGATGTTTAGTCCACGAGTAAAAAGCCCGCTTTTAGAAACCAGTGGCTCTGCAGATAACATTAGTTTTTATGTCACGACACCATTAAAAAGAACCTTAGAAAAATTGGTTGACTGGGATTTATTAAACAGTGGCAAGGTCCGCTTCACGATTGGTGCAGTGGAAGTGCAAAAAGGTAAAGCCGTATTTTTTGATACCAATAAACAAACCCTCACCCCTGATCATGTGCTGGCAAGTTGTGCACTTCCCCCTGCTTTTGCTGCAGTTAAAATTAACAATGAATATTTTTGGGATGGTGGTGTGTTAAGTAACACGCCTGTAACTGCGATTATTAATGATTCGCATCATGTAAATACATTATGCTTTATGGCAAACTTGTTTGATTCTTTTGGTTTAAATCCTAAAACCTTAGATGATGTGATGAAGCGTTACAAAGATATAATGTATTCTAGCCAAGATAGAATGCACCTACAGGCTTTTTTTGAAATTTTACGCTTAAGGCGGGAAATAAATTTTATGTATCAAAAAATGCCTCACGATCTCCAAAATAATCCAGAAATAAGAAAAATTTTTGAAAACGAATGTATCGATACGACCATGCATTTTGTGAGATTTTTATATACCGCCCCTCACTCAGAGCTCTCTTCCAAAGATTTCGAGTTTTCCAAACTTTCTATCAATGAGCGCATTAATGCCGGTTACCAAGATGGGTTACGGGCTATTGAAAAATCACCCTGGCTTGAACCCCTTGCTGCCGACAGTGGCGTGGGCATTCATGAAATTTGCTCACATCCCACGGTGAGCGTACCCTGGCAGTAAATTTGTTGGTATAATGCTTAGCCCCTGCCTGTATTGAGAGATAAATAATGCTGTGTTTTGAAAGTGAACGTCTTATTTTAAGAACGTGGCAAGAAAGCGATCTGGCGACGTTTATCATGATTAACCAAGATCCATTAGTGATGGAACATATGCCTGCTCCGTTAACCGCAAAAGATTCTACTGCTTTTAGAGATAGAATCTTGGCACATTTTAAACAACATGGGTTTGGCCTCTATGCTTGTGAAGTAAAAAAAACCGGGGAGTTTATAGGATTTATTGGCTTAAACATTCCTAGCTTTAAGGCCCATTTTACCCCGACCGTTGAAATTGGCTGGCGCTTAAGTGCTGCGCACTGGGGTAAAGGTTATGCAACCGAAGGGGCAAAACTTATTTTAGAGAAGGCTTTTAGTCAATTTCAGCTACCTGAAATTACCTCTTTTACCGTGCCAGCCAATGTTCGCTCACAACGCGTGATGCAAAAAATTGGTTTACATCACTCCCCCAACGATAATTTTATCCATCCTATCTTAGGCGCAGATCATCCTTTGGGCCTGCATGTGTTGTATCGCTTGACTAAAGAGGAGTATGAGCAAAAAAATTAAAGTGCTGTGTTCGTAAACTGAAGTG
>CAZHSJ010000006.1:0-28174 GCA_964535225.1 Uncultured Candidatus Berkiella sp.
CACGCAAAAAATTGTTCCCAGTATACTTCCCGCGGTAATGAACATAGGATCTGAGCTCTTGATACTGCCATGACTGGCGTTCTCTCAGGCTTAATGAGCGGTACGTAGGCTCCCCTATCATAGGTAGAGGTAGGCGTTTTGAGCCTATTTTCTTAATTTATCGCTAACGCAGCTACCCTTTCTTTTACCTTTTCCGTATCAGCGCGTAATGTAAATTCACTTACCACCGCTACTTTAAACTGCATAAATTGAGCAAACAGATCTGAAAATTGATAATGTGCCTTTTGTAAGTTATCCGCACACTTGCTCCAGGGTGTTTCACCTAATTCACTAAAGCTGGCCACCTTGTCAAGAAAGGCATTTAGCGTCTCCTCTTGAGGCGCGTTTTCATATGCAATTAGCGAATCGCGTAGCGTTTGGTTTTGGGTTTCCCCAATGGCGGCTTGGGTTGCTTTAAAAGCATAGTAAAGTTCACCCCGCGCCAGCAGCATTCTTTTTTCAATGCGATGGCAAAACATCGATTTAACAGAATCTCTGTATATTTTATGCATTTGTTCATCGGTCAACTCAAAAACGTCTTGCACTTTATCCCACTCTGGCCCAACCTCACAACCAAAGGGGGATGGCTTAAAGTCCCCAGGCGAAAAACAGGCCCCTTTAATTCGCTCGCTCCAAAATAGCGGATCATCTGAGCTAAGTGTGATAGGGATCTGCGCTTTTATAAATTGAAGTAAGGGATGATCGCGTTTAAGAACATTTATAGCGGGCAATAATAATAAATTGCTGGTAGGGCACAATTCTAGGGTTAAGGGTTGAAAAAGATATTGCAGGGTTTGGTTGAATTCAGTTTTATCTACCGCTTTTTCATCCGCAGCATCAAGTGCTGATTTTAAATTGTTGACTAATAAGGCTTCATCTTGTTCATTGGCAAACACGCCTTTATTTTCTAAGGTCGTTAATAAGGCCAGCGTCAAGTCGTTTAAAGTTACTTTTTGGGCATCGTGCAACTTTTTAAAGTACTGAACCGGGTTCCCAAGCCGCCATAGTTTGGCCATCACCTCAGGGCTTTGCACAGCGGTTGTGCCATGACCAATACGTTGTAAGCCTAAGGCCTCTAAATCAGTATTGATAAAAGAAGGTGGGCTATGTTCACCCACATGGCTTGTTACATATAACCCCATGGCTTTTGCTCTTGCAAAACAGTCGTGAAATTTACTCGCAGGGTTATTTTCTTCGTCGCCCGCCATGCCAATCGCAGTAATATCGGGGTGATGGTAGGCTTGAATATGATCAAGTATTTTTAAAGCATTTTCAATCGGCTCATGTCTTAATAGCACCATGGTGATATTGGCATTAATGCCAAATGCAGCTCTTGCGCGGGAGATCCCTTTGCTAACAGCATCGATATATTGTTTAAAAGGGATATCAGATCGTGGAGGAAGTGCAAGAAGCATCTTATTGGCTTCATCAACGATTCTATCAAAATCTGTTTTGTCTTTGTCTTCTTTAGGAAGACTAAAAATTTGTCTATTGGCATGTGCATGACCATATGAGCAAGTGAGATCGACATGCGCAACACCTGTTTGATGACATCTTTGCAGATAATCATAGATCATATCTTCAATGTCTTGCTCCGTATTGATAAAAATACTGACTAAGTCGTAGGCTGTAAGAAATTGTAAAAAATTCTTAACCTCAAAGTGATATAAATAAGGTTCAAGCGTAGCGTAAAGCGCTTCTAGATTATTTCGTTTTGCTAACTGGGCTAATAGTTTGCGATCTACCGTGCCTTCCACATGCACATGTTGCTCGGTTTTAGGTTTATGTTGAAAGGAAATGGGTAAGGTTGCATTTAATTTAGGGGCAAGCATGGTACTTCTCTTCCTTTAGAAAAGAGGAAAGTATACTTATTTGAACGAGGGATTGCCAACCGATTAAGCAGCTTTAGGAAGTTCTCTGCCTGTTAAAAATTATTTTTTGCAAGCCGCAAAAAACATAAAGGTAGCCAAAATGCCAGCAATAATGGCACCGTAAATGGACCAGTCCAGGGGAATAGTAAAATTATTGAAGGTAATGACCCAGCCTTGAACATATCTTAGGATATGAATAATCGCGATAGCACTAAAAATAAGTCCGGCCACATTCAGTGCGCTTTTTTTCATGGTTAGCCCCATCACTCGTATTATTTAAGATACCTACTCATAACGTTGAAATTATCAATAAAAAGTCATGTGCTTATCAACATGCGTAGTTGTTTAGTAAAGCTACCTAGGATATAAAAGAATATCAAGATACTTGTCACGTATTAAATCGGATGGATGTGCGAAGTTTGTGAGTTAATTGCCACACTATAAACTTGCACAGTTGTAAAATCTAGCATTTAATTAAGTAAATATAGGAAGGCTACTATCTATAATTATATTCAGTATATTTGTATCGAGAACCCAACGGATCTCTAGGGCCGCAATAATCTCAGCCTAGCCAGGGAAGGACAGGATGAAACAAAAAAAATCATTACTAACGCAAGCCGTATTGGCTTCGACGGTATTTTGTCTTTACTCGGGTGCTAGTTTTGCATGGAGCATTGTTCCTTTTCCAGCGGGGGTTACTAGTGTTGGTAACACAGGCTATGAATTCATTACGCCGAGCACAACCCTTTTCGTGGCTCCTTTGGAAACGATTGGCGGTATTATCAGTCCGTTCACCTTTGCCTTTGAATCTATTGTAAATGATCCGGGTAGCGCCTTTTGTGGTGTAGGAGGATGTTTAAATACCACCGTTGATTTTTTAGGCGGCTCTATCGTTACGGGGCTGGTTGGTAATGTAAACCCTATTGGTTTAATACAGCTTGAGCCCTTCGCCAGCGTCCTCTTTAATGGAACGGTTGCAGCGAATACGTTTAATTTTAATGGCACTAACGCGACCTTAGCTGCCTTTTCAAATGGTGCCAATTTAACCACAACGGTAACCACTTCCTTTAATGATACAGGTAGATTAGCGTTTAATGGGACTAGCACGGTTTCTGCCACCATTGGCTCTGGTGGCTTAGCGTTGTATGACGTTATTGTGCAGGGCGCAGGGAGCACCGTTCTCTTCAATGGAAATATTTTTGTTGGCACAGGCGGTTTTGTTTTTAATAATCCTGTTTCCTCTACCGCATCACTTGCAAACGGCGTAACCATCACCGGTAATGTTGTTACCACAAATGATAATACCGGCGTGCTGCAATTTCTGGGAAATGGTGCCGTCACAGGCACCATTGGCGCAGGTGGCTTGCGGGTTAATCAAATTAATTTAGCTGGGGCTGGCAGTAACGTTAATTTTCAGTCCAATATTTTTGTGGGCACGGGTAATTTCCTTTTTAATAATGCCGCATCAAACACCGCCACGTTTACGAATCCCATTACACTCACGGGTAATGTAGAAACCAATTTCCTCAGTACCGGTAAAATGGTCTTTAACAATGGCGGCGCCGTGACAGGCACCATTGGTGCACTCACAGCCCTGGCCGAAATCGATGTACAAGGGGCGGGCAGTAATCTGCTTTTTAGTAAAAGTGTTTCCTTATCCAACGCCATTGGAACAGGGGCGTTAATTTTTAATGGCACAGCCAATGCGACCACCACCGCTGAATTTGCAGATGGGGCAAACTTAACAGGGAAAATTGCCACCATTAGCAATAATGTGGGCACCGTGAAATTTGATGGAAGCTCAACCGTTTCTGGCGATGTGGGGGCAGCTGGTTTAGCCGTTAATAAAATTGATTTAACGGGCGGCGCCGGTAAAACAGTGGCTTTTGCGGGAAATATCTTTGTAGGCACAGGCAGTTTGCTTTTTGATAATGCCGGTGGCCCTACTGCCACTATCGCGGATGGAAAAACCATCACCGGTACGGTTGATAGTGCTAATGCAGGTACCGGTAATTTACATTTTCTGGGGGGCGGTACCGCTACCGGTAATATTGGTGCAGGTAATAAAATAAACAATTTAGTCGCAAATTTTAATAATGGCGCCTCAAAAACCGTAGAGCTGCAAGGGGCAATTATTAATGCCAATAATATTCACTTAGGAGACGATGGCGCAACGGCTTCCACCATCAAGCTGAATAACCCTACCATGGTGGTTACCTCGCCGTTTACGGTGCAGACCCATGATAAAAATACCCTCGATATTTTCAACGCCGCAACCATTAACGGGCAAATAGGCACACTGGCGAAATCCTTTCACTTAATTAAAGTAGGCGCCAATAACGATATCACGTTGAATGGCAATGTATTTTCTACCTTAACGCAATTTCAAGGCAATAAAACATTAAACTTAGCCACAGGCAATACCATCACCGGCGCAGTGGATACCACCGTCGCAAACACAGGCACCCTCTTGTTACAAGGGGTAGGTGAAGTCACCGGCGCGGTAGGCGCTGTGAATAAACTTGCGGCAGTGACCCTAACAGGAACCGCCGGTCAAACCGGTACTTTTGATAGCACCGTAAATGCAACAACTATCAACATTAATGGCGCAGGTGGCATTGGGTTGTTTAAAGGCGCTGTCACGGCAACCAATGTGAATATTAAAGGGTTAGGTTCAACCGGGACTTTCCAAGATTTTGTTAATGCCACCAACGTGAATATTCAAGATGCGGGCAATGTTGGCAATTTTCTAAAAACCCTTACCGGTGATTTATACTTTACCGATACGGCAACAGCTGCTTCTACGGCTAATTTTTCTGATTTGGCCAATATGAATGGCAATATTGATAATTTAAGCAATACGCCTAATGTTGGCACCGTTAACTTTTTAGGCGCCAGTATTGTAACAGGTACCGTGGGGGCTACCAGCGGCATTTTTGCTTTAAATATTAATTCTACAAAAACCGTTACTTTCCAAAGCAACATTTATAACGATAGCCACATTGTTTTTAACGCCGATGGTTTTGCAAAAATAAATCCAAATCTCACCATTAATGCGAATGTCGACAGTTCCATTGCAGGTAATGGTACCTTGCAATTTCTAGGGCCTGGCACAACCACGATGAATGGAAAAATAGGCCCAACCAATGGCTTAAAGCAAGTCGATGTTTTTGGGATAGGAACGGTGGTTAATTTCAATGATGATGTGTTAAATGCAACCCCCATTATTTTGCAAGATAATGACGAAATTATTAATTTTGCTAATGGCGTTACGGTGGATGGTAACATTGATAATTCAGCAGGCGCTGCCAAGACCGGCACCGTTCAATTTATTGGCAATGCCACCGTGAATGGTGTGATGGGCCCCGTGAATGGCTTAAAATCGCTGAATATTTTAGGCGGGCCAGGGACCCTGGTTACCTTTAACAATGATATTCTTAACAATACCCCTATTTGGTACTTCGATAATGGCACGGTGAGCATCGCCGATGGCAAAACCATTGCGGATGTGCTTAATCAAACCGGGCAGGTTGCAGGCACCTTGATATTCCAAGGGGGTGGCACCGTAGAGGATATCGCAGGGCCAACTCCGATAACGCCTTTAGAATTGGTCACTGTGAATGCCAATGGCGGCGTTAAAACACTTAATTTTATAGGCCCTAATATTAACGTCAATACCATTAATGTTGTTGGGGGGGGTGGAAATGCCACAACCTTAAATTTCAATAGCGCAACGGGCACCAATCAAAGCGGTAATATCACCACCAATAATAACGGCTTAGATATTATCACGCTTAATTCCGTTGGTAACTCGGTATTCAATGGTCAAATAGGTACGGCGAGCAACCACTTTGCGGCTTTAAATTTATTACAAGCAAACTCGACCTTAAAGGTGATAGGCGATATCTATGCCGATCAAATACAGCTTAATGCTGCCAATACCACGTTGCAAATAGATGATGGATCTCCTTTTGGGCCCATTACAACGAATGCACCAAACCAAGGCACCGTTACCTTTTTAGGGACATCTACGGTTGATTTTGCGGTGGGCACAATAGCTAATCCCATTGACGCATTCAATGTTAATGGCTTTCCCGGCTCGGTGGTTAGCTTAAATGCCAGCGTATTTGCGGATGATTTCTCTGTTAATAATGGCGGAACATTACGCCCAATCAGTGGCAATACCGTTACCGCAACGCCCGTTGATATTAATAATGGTATTTTACAAATAACCAATAATTCCACCTTTAACGTTAACGGTGATTTGAACCTGAATAATGCTAATGCCATTTTACAAGTAGATATGGCACATAATCTCACCACCACCGGTGAAGTGTTTGTGACGGGCACGGCATCCGTAAAAGCGCCTGCCAGTTTAAGTATTTTAAATCCGGCGTTTTCACCCAATGGCCCAACGGTTATTCCTATTGTGATGGCAGGGGTAGGTGATTTTGCACCGGCGATGAATATTACCAATCCAAATTCATTTTTAACAACCTTTGCTACCTCGGTTACCAATGGTGGAAATACGTTAAATCTTATTATTACCTCACAAGCGCTGGCCAATGTGGCTGATCAACCCAACACCATTGGTGTGGGGGGGGCACTAGATCAGATTGCCTCCTCAGGCGTCCCCATTAGCGGATCGCTAGAAAATATTATTGAGCAGTTAAATTCCTTTGATAACGCCCAAGAAGTTAATTATGCGTTAAGTACACTCGCCCCTATTGTAGATGGCGCCATTCTCAATGAGAGCTTTATGGCACAAAGGCAAATATTCGATGCGATTGGATTGCGTTTTGACAGAATGCGTTTTTGGGAAAAACATCATTTCGTAGATAATGATACCGGGCTTTCAAGCGGTGATGAGGGCGATCAATATGGCGCTTTCGTAAAAGTGATCCGTCAACATGCGAATCAAAAAGAGCGTCAACGCGTAGAAGGTTACCATGAAGACATGGTTGGCTTGGTTATTGGGGGCGACACCTTAATTCGGGATGATCTCATGGTGGGCGCGGCTTTAAGTTGGACCAACCTGAACATGCACGATAAAATAGTGAACCGTTACAACACAACGGTGAATAGTTATCAGGCAACGGTTTATGCCAGCTTAGAATGTGACACGCCGTGGTACTTTGATGGTTATGCTGCGCTTGGCTTTAATGATTATGTTGTGAACCGTAACATTATTTTTGGCGAAGTGAATCTCTTTCCACGCGGAGAATTTAACGGCTGGCAAGCAGGGGCCAAAGGGGAAGTCGGGTATATATATGATTTTGGCTCAACGCATGTTGTGCCGATTGCTTCCTTGTTCTATTCACATTTAAATATTGATTCTTATCAAGAAACCGGCGCCGATACGGCAAACCAGGTTATTCAAGGCAGCGATTTTGATGCGCTATTAGGTGGTGTTGGCGTTCAGCTCATTAATGATTATGCCTACGACACCCAACGTGTGTTTCAAGCTCAGGCACATATGATGCTGTATTACGACTTTATCGGCGATAGAATGCAGCTTACCTCACAGTTTGTAGGTGCAGGACCAAGCTTTAATACCCTTGGCTTTACCCCAGCCAAAACAAGTTTAAACCTCGGTGGCCACATTTCGCTATTTAGCACCAATAATTGGATATTTACTGTCAGTTACGACTTTGATGTCAAGGAAGATTATACCGCCAATGCTGGTTTTGTTCGTATTAAGCATGAGTGGTAGGGAGTGATGATGAAAAAAGGAATGCAGAAGATGAATCACCAGAAATCATTTCTTGCTCAAGCTGTTTTAGCATCTACCCTCTTTTGCCTAGGAATGACAGCAAACACAGCCCATGCCGTACTAACTCCCTTAACACCAGCAGATAATTTAAGCAATTCAGGCGTTCTTCCTGCGGCAAGTGGCTATAACTTCACCGCAGACAATATTACTTTTTTCATTCTTGATGGTACCCCAGTTGGCAATACAGGGAACGTTTCCGTTGATGCAAGCGTTGCTAATAATAACGATGTTTTTAATCTTGTAGGCAATAGTGTGATCTCCGGTAGTATTGGAAATACTAATCCAATTGCAACGGTGATTGTTAATGGTGCATTTGCTGCTTCAAAGACAGTTGAATTGCAAGGCGCCACCATTAATGCAGGTGTTATTGCTATTCGTGATGACATTTCGGGTAATCCGGCACAAGGCACAACCTTAATCTTAAACAATCCCGCCATGGTGCTAAATGCGCCGATAACAGTTTGGACGAATAATGAAGATAAGCTGAATATTTTAAAAGCAGCGACCTTAAATGGTAATATCGGTGAATTGCCCTGGGCATTTAATCTTGTTCAAGTTGGGCAAAATGGCAATACAACGATTAATGGTAATATCTTTGCCACGACAACACAGTTTAATGGGCCTTTTGCTTTAACCTTAACGAATGGTAAAACCATTACAGGCGATGTGAACAGCCTTGCTAATAATGGTATTTTGCAATTTGCAGGCAGTGGCACCGTCACAGGAATCATTGGCGCAGGGGTGAATGGTAAATTAGACACGATTAAAATCCAAGGGCCCAGCAGCACGGTCAACTTAAATACCGTGACTTCGAACAATTTAAATTTTACCGATTTAGCGAATGCAGATTCCACGGTTGTGTTCAGCAATGGTTCTACTTTAACCACCAATATCGACAATAAAACGGGCGTAAATAATATTGGGTCGTTGCAATTTTTAGGCAATGCCACGGTCAATGGGCTGGTGGGGGCCACCAATTCGTTGCATGAGATCGATCTCTTAAACGTGGGGAAAACGGTTACCTTTAATGGTAATGTGAATGCAACGCTTGTTAATTTTGATAGTTCAGCAAGCGCCACCTCCATGATTGTGTTCAATGGGGCGGGTTTAAACACCATGAACACCAATTTTACCGCCGCTAAAGACAAT
Source organism: Uncultured Candidatus Berkiella sp. (assembly GCA_964535225.1). Taxonomy (GTDB): domain Bacteria; phylum Pseudomonadota; class Gammaproteobacteria; order Berkiellales; family Berkiellaceae; genus Berkiella. The sequence continues at coordinate 8,833 of CAZHSJ010000006.1, forward strand.
ATTGGTATTATCGATTTTAGCAATGCGGCCAATACCAGCGTCAATGGCACCATTGGTAGCTTAACCAATAAAATCAGTGAGGTACGTCTAAGTTCTGCCACCACATTGCAATTAAACGGTGATGTTTTCACGAATAGCGTTTTATTTAAAGCCGATGGCACCATTTCATTTAACGCCAACGCGGCGCTTGGGCCAATTACAACGCTGGTAGGTAACAATACGGGTACCGTTATCTTTAAAGGCAATAATACACTTATCGATGCCCCGGTTGGTTCGCCAGGGGAAGCCATGAAACAAGTCACCTTTGATAATAATGGCGCCCCAAACACGATTTTTCTCACAGCAGATGTGGAAGCGCAAAATGTAAATGTTACGCCAAACACAAATTTAGTCATAGCCAATGATCCCACTGTAACCGTGTCTGGCACCTTTACGGTTTCACCAGCGGGTACCTTGACGCTAGCGAATAATCAAAATTTAAACGTTGAAGGTAATTTAACCTTTAATAAATCTGTTTATGTGGTAGATATGAACGCTAACCTTGTTACCACAGGCGAAACTATCGCAACAGGTATTGTCACTACCACGGCGCCTTACTCTTTGCTTGCTGCTAATCCTGGGTTTTCGCCAGGGGTAACCACCACCATTCCTATATTGCAGGGGGGCGTTGGAACGGCGCTTGTTGCCCCCACATTGCTTAACAAAAATTCCTTACTCACCCAATTTGGCACCACCATTACAGGCGGTGGCACCATTTTAAATTTAACGCTTACCTCAACGCCTTCTGAGAGCTTTGCAAACCAAACTAACACGCAAGGGGTTGCCCGAGCCTTAGATGAAATTGCGCTAGGCGCACCCACAACCGATGGTTTAAACAGCATTATTGGTCAGATGTCCTTGTTTACGGACGCTGCCTCTTTAAACAATTCACTCGCAACCTTAGCGCCGATTGTGGATGGCGCTATTATGTATGAAAGTTTTAATACCCAAAACAGGATTTTCGGCACCATTGGCGACAGAATGGATCGCATGAATTTTTGGCGCTTGCATTTACCAACTGTGTCAAAAAAGGGCGTCTCCTCAGGGGATGTGGGTGATGATGCGGATAAAGGAATGTGGGCAAAAATATTTCGTCAACATGGCAATCAAAAAGAGCGTCAAGGTATCGCAGGTTATCAAGATAATACCTGGGGGATCATCGTTGGGGGTGATACCATGATAACCGATCACTCTCTGGTGGGGGCTTCATTTAGTTGGTCATTCTTAGATGTAAATAACAACGTTTCTTTAGCTAAAACTAACGCTAATAGTTATCAGGGTACGTTGTATGGAAATATCGACTTTGACTGTCCTTTATACCTAAGTGGCGCCGTAGGGGTTTCCTACAACAATTATATTGTTGCGCGTAATATTGTATTCAATAATGTTACTTTACACCCAAGAGCGCATTTTTACGGGCTTCAAACGGGTGCGAAAGCAGAAGCAGGGTATGTTTACACCTTTGACTTTAGAAACACGCTCCATGCCATTCCTATTGTTTCGTTGTTTTACTCCAACTTGAACCTTCGAGGCTACCAAGAAACCGGCGCCGGAACGGCAAGCCAACTCGTTGAGGGCGCAGATTTTAGCACCTTACTGGGTGGTGTGGGCGTTAAAATCGCCGACGATTATGCGCTAAATAACAATATGTTATTCCAAAGTGCCATTCATGCCATGGCCTTTTATGATGTGCTTGATAGCAATATGCAAACAACATCGCAGTTTGCGGGCGCAGGCCCAAGCTTTGCAACCGTTGGGTTCACGCCTGCTCGCACAAGTTATAACCTAGGCGCGAGCGCTATACTCTTTACCCATTATGGCTTTATTTTTACTGGCGATTATGATTTTAATTTTAAAGAAGACTATACCTCGCATACCGGGTTCTTTAGGGTGAGGTATGAGTTCAGTTAGGGCGTTTTGATGAAATAGCTTACTCCTCCCATTAGGGCATATACACTCATTTATAACTGTTAGCTACGCGAATTGTAAAATTCGCTGGATAATTTACATTACAAATGTAAAATAGGAAGCGTAATTTACATTTATGGGGTAAAAGGAGCTATATGCCCAGAAATTTAGTTGAAAGACTGTTTATAGAGCCAGAGCAAAGCTATTTTCTATTCGGCCCGCGGGGCACAGGTAAATCCACTTTGATAAAAGCCCGGCACCCACAGGCCTTATATATCAACTTGCTGCTCTCATCGGTACGGCGTGAATTGCAAACTAGGCCCGAAGGACTACTAGAGCGTGTGAGAGCTCAACCGCGAGGTCAAACAATTGTAATTGATGAAATCCAAAAAATCCCGGAGCTGCTTTCATTGGTGCATGTGTTAATTGAAGAAAAAAAAGAGTGGAAATTTATTCTCACCGGATCTAGCGCTAGAAAATTAAAGCGTGAGGGCGTTGATTTGCTTGGTGGTCGCGCCCTAAGAAAAACGTTGCATCCATTTATGGCGACTGAATTAAAAGAAAATTTTAATTTCAAAGAAGCTAATGAATTTGGACTACTACCATTACGATTTGCAAGTCCCGATCCGATCGAAACATTAGCGGCTTATATATCATTATATTTAGATGAAGAAGTTAAAGCTGAGGGGTTGGTACGTCAAATTGAGCCATTCACACGCTTTCTTGAGGTGCTCAGTTTTTCACATGGTTCCCCTATCAATATTAGCAACATTGCTCGTGAATGCGCGGTAAAACGCAACACCGCAGAACAGTGGTTATCAATCGTTGAAGATTTACTCATTATTTTCAAAATCCCTGTTTTTACTCGGCGCGCGAAACGTCTATTATCAGCCCAATCCAAATTATATTTCTTTGATGCAGGAGTATATCGCTCGCTGCGTCCAAATTTTGTTTTGGACAAACCCAGTGAAATTGATGGGTTATGTTTAGAAGGATTAGTCGCGCAACATTTACGAGCATGGATTGATTACACAAAAGCAGAACATCAACTATATTTTTGGCGCACTAAATCTGGTTTGGAAGTAGATTTTATCGTTTTCGGTTCAATGGGATTATGGGCAATTGAAGTTAAGAATAATCAACATATTCACCCAAATGACTTAACAGGGTTAAAACATTTTAAGGAGGATTATCCAGAAGCAAAGACGCTTTTATTGTATCGCGGTCAAGATAAGCTTTTGAAAGGAGACATCTTATGTTTACCTGTCGAAAAATTTATCCAGGAGTTGCGGCCTAATTATTCCTTGGATGACAATGTTAACCCTTCATGACGAGATAAAAGCCTGAATCAAGCTAAGTGCCTTTTTTGATAGTATTATTGATTTTAATGAGTTATTTACTCAAAGATATCTATTTTAACAAACTAAAAAAGCGATTCTTGCTGATGACTATCAGGGGTAATTGCGCTTCTTGGGCTACTCCAACGAGCCGCCGTACGAGAAGGCGCTGTTTCTTGGCGGAATATTTCAAAGATAGCATTACCTTGACCAGGGCTTGCTAATAAACCAGAGTGCGGATCAATGCGCACCGTCACAATACCTCTGGGTTGTTCGGGGCGTGTTTGAGGAACCCCTTGTAAAGCAGGCCCCATAAATTTCATCCAAATGGGTAATGCGGCTTGGGAGCCGTATTCTTGTACTGAGCGAGGTTCATCATACCCAACCCACACACTGGCCACTAATGATTGGTTGTAACCGGTGAACCAGGCATCCATTTGGTTGTTCGTTGTACCGGTTTTGCCCGCTAAATCAGAGCGGTTAAGTTCTTTAGCCAGTTTTGCCGTACCGGTTTGAATGGCATCTTGTAAGAGCGATGTCATAATGTATGCCGTTTGTGGCGAAATAATTTGTTTTGCCGCTGTGATATTGGCCGTGTTTTCCTCTTTGGTAACAAGCTGATCAATCGCATTTTCTTCATCGGCAAAAGGTGAAATTTCTTCTTCATTTAAGCGTTCGCATTCTGCGCAGGCGGTAGGTGGGTTGGCCTCATAAACCACTTTATTTTGGCTATCCATCACGCGCTGAATAATAAAAGGGTTAATCTTATAACCGCCATTGGCAAAGGCAGCATAACCTGTGCAAATATCGATGGGAGAAGCGGTTGCTGTGCCCAGCGCAAGGGATAAACTACGGGGTAGATTCTTTTTCTCAAAACCAAAGCGCTGAATTATCTTTAATGCTTTGCCGATGCCAAGCGATTGTAATAAGCGTATTGACACTAAGTTTCGTGATTTGGTTAACCCTACGCGTAATCTTGTTGGGCCATAAAAACGACGTGTGTCGTTCTGTGGGCGCCAGGCTTCATCCATATTGTCACGGTAAACAACCGGCGCATCATTAATAATAGTGGCGGCCGTAAAGCCATGTTCTAAAGCGGCGGCATAAATAAAAGGTTTAAAATTAGAGCCGGGTTGCCGTGTTGCTTGTGTTGCACGGTTAAAATACGACAAATTAAAATCAAAACCGCCCACTAGCGCAAGCAAGGCGCCATTTTTAGGATGCATGGCCACAATGGCGGCTTCCACATCGGGGAGCTGACTGAACTGCCAACTTTGGTTGCCAGGCTCAACATAAATAACATCTCCCACGCTCACCACTTCCTTGGCTGATTGTGGTGGAATTTCTACTCGCGCCCGCGAAATCTGCCTAGCGGCCCAGCGCATACTATCGAAAGAGATCTCAATCTGTTGTCGATTAGGCAAAACGGCTTTGACGTTATTATCAGTAACGGATAATACCGCCGCAGGTAGTGTAAAGGTGGTTTTAGGGTAGGCGCGCAATTGATCTGCCCACTCATTGGTATTTATCTCACCTTTTTCTGGTAGAGAAAGTTGTGCCACCGCGCCGCGATAGCCATGACGTTTGTCGTATTCTAATAAACCTTCTTGAATCGCATTATTAGCCAGTGTTTGAAGGCGGCTATCAATGGTGGTGTACGCACTAAAGCCAGAGGTATAGACTTCAGGCCCAAATTTATCCACTAATTCTTTACGTGCCATTTCAGCAACATGGGGTGCTTCTAAATCTACCACGCGACCATGATAGTTTGCTTCAACGGGGCTGTTATTCGCTTCTTCATATTGCTCTTCGGTTATAAAATCATAATGCAACATGCGCTTAAGCACGTGCGCGCGCCGTTTGCTTGCTGCTTCCGGGTTATTAATAGGGTTAATTGCGCTGGGTGCTTGCGGGAGGCCTGCAATCATGGCCATTTGCGCTAAGGTAAGTTTATCAACGGTGGTGCCATAATAAACTTGGGCTGCGGCTTGTACACCATAAGCACGCTTTCCAAAATAAATTTTGTTAAGGTAAAGCTCAAGAATTTGATCTTTGGTGAGCTCTTTTTCAATTTTAATGGCCAGCAACACTTCATTTAATTTTCGGCCAAAAGTTTTTTTGCGGGTTAAAAAGAAATTTCGTGCCACCTGCATGGTAATGGTGCTGGCGCCTTGGGCCTTGGAGCCACTTACTAATAAGTGGATAGAGGCTCTTGCCATGCCGCGCAAATCCACGCCGTTATGGTCATAAAAGCGGCGATCTTCCGTGGCGAGGATGGCGTTCTTTAGGGTTTCCGGTACTTCTTTAATAGTAATAGGCGTACGGCGTTTTTCACCATATTCCCCAATCAATTTACCATCGGCTGTATATATTTTAAGCGGCACTTGAAGTTGGATTTCTTCCAAAATATCAACGGTAGGTAATTGTGCATTGGTGTATAGGATAACGACAGCAAGTGCGCAGATCCCGGCGATCCCCGTGCTGATAAGTACCCGAAAAAAAATATTAATGAAATTTTTCATGCTCGGATTATAGCAAAATGTCATAATAGCCGTATCCCCAAAGGTGGCTTAAGAAAAGGATTTCTTAAAAACAACCTTATTAAGGTCCCAAAAATTTGCGAGTTTGCGTGTAACAGCTAGTATTGAGTTAGGTTCCTATTATTTTATTATGGGTTCCTATGCTCTTTTGGTTGATGGATACGCTTATTAGTTAACTAAATAAATAAAATAAAAAATCGCAGGAATAGCGTTTTTACCAAAGCGATAGCCGCTAAGGCAAAGGAAGGCACAAGTGGAATTCGGGTTGTTTCAACATAAACATCCACCGTTAGTTGGGATCGATATTAGTTCTGCTTCAGTTAAATTACTGGAGTTAAGTCATAGTCCGCAAGGTTTTCGGGTAGAAAGCTATGCTGTCGAACAATTGCCTCAAGACGCTGTGCAGGAAAAAGAATTTAAAAATGTTGAATCAATTGGTCAGGCGGTTGAAAGGGTTGTAAAGCGCTCTCGCACGCGATCCAAATTTGGGGCCATTGCCGTTGCAGGTTCAGCCGTTATCACTAAAGTTATTCAAATGAACGCCGGTTTAAAGGAACATGAATTGGTGTCGCAAATTGAAGTAGAAGCTGAGCGGCATATTCCTTACCCTATGTCCGAAGTAAACATCGACTTTCATGTCCTAGGGCCTTCAAGCAAAAATCCAGATTTAATAGATGTATTACTTGCCGCATCCCGCACAGAAGTGATTGACACCCTCGCTGAAATATTAAGCTTAGGCGGCATTACGGCGAAAGTGGTTGATATTGAAGCTTATGCCATTGAGCGGGCGTTTAGCCTGATTGCTGATCAGTTACCTAGCGCAGGCGATCATCAAACCATTGCGGTGGTTGATATTGGCTCTGCGATGACATCCTTTAGTGTGTTGCATGATAAAGCCACCGTTTACACCCGCGATCAAATTTTTGGTGGAAAACAATTAACCGAAGAGATCCAGCGCCGTTACGGCCTCACCTTCGAAGAGGCGAATTTAGCTAAAAAGCAAGGTGGGTTACCAGAAGATTATATAACGGATGTGTTAGATCCTTTTAAAGACGCTGTGGTTCAACAAATTAGCCGTTCATTACAATTTTATTTTTCCTCCAGTGAATATACGGAAGTTGATCATATTGTTTTAGCAGGGGGGACATCCACATTACCCGGGCTTGTACAACGTATTGAAGAAAAATTAGGTATTCCTGCTATTGTAGCGAATCCTTTTGCCAATATGACGATTGCGCCAAGAGTCAGTGTTCCAGCCATTCATGCTGATGCACCATCATTAATGATCTGCTGTGGTTTAGCCCTAAGGAGCTTTAATCATGAGCATCAATATTAATTTATTACCGTGGCGTGAAGAACAAAAAGAACAGCAAAAAAGAGAATTTGTTTCATTTTTAGGTTTAGGTGTTGTGGCGGCATCTGGGTTAATGCTTTTGGTACACATGCTGATTGCAAGACAAATTTCTTTTCAAAATGATACGAATTTATTTTTAAAAAATGAAATTGTAAAACTCGATCAACAAATCGCTGAGATCCAAGCTTTACAAAAAGAAAAGCAGCAATTGTTAGCCAGGATGGAAATCATTCAACAACTGCAAACAAATCGTCCGCAGATTGTGAAATTATTTGACGGCATTGTACGCACGGTTCCCGAAGGCTTGTATTTAACGAATTTAGCAAGAACTGGCCCCAACTTGGTAATAGATGGTAAGGCCGAATCCAACACGCGCGTGTCTACCTTTATGCGTAATATTGAAGCCTCTAATTGGCTTAAAGATCCTGTCTTAACCTATATTCAGGCAGATACAAAAGAAGGGCAACAGCCAGAGAATAAAATACCAACGGCTACAGATCGCATGATAGGGTTTAATTTACAAGCACTGGAAACAGTAGATACACAAGCAAATTTAAATAAATTGCTAAAAGAAGAATCAGATAAAACACAGGGCACGCAAGGGGCAACGCCGCCCACTTCTCCTGTCGCACAACCGGGTGTGAAATAGTATGAATTTGAATTTGAACTTAGATATAAACGACTTAGATGTTAATAGCATAGGAACTTGGCCGCTGCCCGCCAAGATTATCACGATAGTGATTTTTAGTATATTAATACTATTTCTTGGATATTGGACAGACACTAAAAAACAATTGGCTCGCTTGGAAGCTGCCGAGCAAGAAGAATTACAGCTTCGCACCACCTTTGAATCAAAACAAACAAAAGCAGCTAATTTGCAAGCCTATAAAGATCAAATGGCTACCATGAAGGCTTCCTTTGGTGCGTTGCTTCGTCAATTACCTGAAAAAACCGAAGTGCCAGGGTTGTTAGAAGATATTTCTCATCAAGGGCTAGCAACGGGATTGGAATTTAGAACAATTCGTTTACAACCTGAAAAAGAAATCGACTTTTATGTAGAATTGCCAATTGAAATTTCTGTGGTTGGAAATTATCACCAATTTGGAGAATTTGTCAGTAATATTGCCGCTTTGCCGCGAATTGTGACGCTACATGATTTTGTGATTAAACCCGTGAAGCCAGATGCCGGTGGCGATAACCTTGTGATGAACATCACGGCAAAAACATATCGTTATACGGCGAATGATAAAGAGGATGCCACCGAAGCTACGGCCACAACCACAGCAACAGGTGAAAAAAAATGAGCCAAAATAAGTTGCTGTTAAAATCAATTTTTCTTATTATTCTTGCCCTTGTAGTATCGAGCTGCAGTAACAATGAACGAAGAGTAGAATTGGAAGCTTATGTTAAGAAAATAAAAAGCAGAGAGATTAAGGAAATTGAGCCTTTGCCGGAGGTAAAGCCCTATGAAACCTTTGCTTATAGTGACACTAACTTACGTAGCCCCTTCGTGCCTTCAGCACCGGTAGAAGTTGCTAAAAATATGGTTAATGATAATGGTATTCATCCAGATCCTAACCGTCGCAAAGAACCACTAGAAGCCTTTCCGCTGGATAGTTTACGTATGATGGGTACACTAGAAAAAAACGGAAAAAGATGGGCTATTGTTGAGGACACTGATGGAACTGTCCATCGCATTGCAAAAGGAAATTTTGTTGGTCAGCATGATGGAAAAGTTGAAGATATCACGGAAGAAAAAGTCTTTATTACTGAAATTATTCCGGATGGTTCAGGCGGTTGGCGTGAACGTAAAGCACAACTAGCATTGGTTGATCAAAGTGAATTGCAAAAGAAAACGAGTCATAAATGAACGAATTTTTAGGTGCAAATGATGGTTAAAATGACATTTTTCAAAAAGAGTGGCGTTTTGCTAAATAAAGCATTTTTGCTTACTTTCTTGATGATGATTGCCTACCCCATGATTGCTGCTGGTCAGCGCTTGGAGAGTATGCAACTCTCTTCAACCCAGACGGGGGGCGTGCGCTTAAAATTAATGATGAACGCGCCTGTTGATGCACCCAAAAGTTTCGTTATAGAGCAACCGGCCAAAATTTGTTTAGATTTTATGAATGTTAAGAATGGATTATCGCGCGCAGCTTCTCGCCCTGAATACAATATTGGCGTTGTAAAGAAATTAACGGCAATAGAAGGGGGTGGCAAAACCCGCGTTGTGATTGATTTAAGCGAGTCCGTTCCATTTGATGTTAAAACACAGGGTAAAGAAATTATTGTCACCTTGGCGCCAGGCGTGCCAGCAAAACAAGCCTCCGCAGATCCGTTTAAAGGCCAATTTACACAAGCCAAGAGTACCCCTAGCGGGTTTTCACTCACCAACATCGACTTTCGTCGCGGGAATGATGGTGAAGGCCGGGTTGTAATAGATTTAAGCAGCACGCAGATCCCAGTTGATATGAAAGAAGAAGGGGATAAAATTCGTCTTCGCTTTTCAAATACCCAATTACCTGCTCGCTTAGTGCATAAATTAGATGTGACCGATTTTGGTACACCGGTGGTATCTGTTAATACAATTCCACAAGGTAATGATGTTGAAATGATCATTCAAAATAAGGGTTACACAGAGAATATTGCCTATCAAGCCGATAGACGTTTTACCGTGGATGTAAGACCTATTTCCCATGAAGCAAAAGAACAATTACAAAAGAAAACATTTAAATATACTGGCGAGCGCTTATCTTTAAATTTCCAAGAAATTGAAGTGCGCGCCGTGTTACAGCTTATTGCTGATTTTACAGGGCTTAATATTGTGACTAGTGATTCGGTAACAGGGAGCGTAACCTTAAGGCTACGTAATGTGCCTTGGGATCAAGCCTTAGACATTATTCTTAAAACCAAAGGGTTGGCAAAACGCCAAATAGGCAATGTGATGCTGATTGGCCCAAGCGAAGAAATGGCTGCACGTGAAAAATTAGAATTGCAAAGTACGCAGCAAGTGTCGGATTTGGCGCCATTACGAGCTGAATATGTTCAAGTAAACTATGCCAAGGCAGCCGATTTGGCAACTTTACTTAAAACAGACAAAAACTCACTACTTTCTACACGAGGGACGGTTTCTGTTGATGAACGCACCAATACCTTGTTGGTACAAGACACAGCGGCTAAATTAGAAGAAATTCGTGCCTTGGTTCAACGTTTAGATATTCCTATCAGACAAGTGTTGATTGAATCGCGATTGGTTTTTGCCACCGACGACTTCCAAGATATTTTGGGTGTTAACTTTGGTTTTGCCGGTCGTGGTCGCCCAGGTAATGAACCCATACTAGGTTTTGCAGGACAAGTTTTAGGCGCAGGGCTGACAGGATCGAGTACGATTGCAACCGGCGCAACCACCCCAGCCGGTGTTGTCGTGGGAGATAGATTAGGGGTAGGCATGTTACAAGCATTGCCGCTTGCTGGCAGTAACGCAACACAAGCGAGCTTTGGTTTAACGTTGGCCAGATTACCGGGTGGCACTATTTTAGATTTAGAATTACAAGCGCTTGAATCTGAGGGCTTAGGTAAAATTGTGGCAAGCCCACGTTTGGTGACTTCTAACCAACAAATGGCTTATATCGAGTCAGGTGAGGAGATCCCCTATCAAGAAACAACCTCTAGCGGGGCAGCCTCTATTGCTTTTAAGAAAGCGGTGTTGCGTTTAGAAGTGACCCCCCAAATTACACCAGATGATCACATCATCATGGATTTAAAAGTGAACCAGGATTCTCGTGGGGTGGTAACCAATAACGTGCCGGCGATTAATACCCGGGAACTACACACCAAAGTACTCGTGAATAATGGCGAAACGGTAGTGCTTGGGGGAATATACCAACAAAACAAACAGAGCCAAAAGGACAGTATCCCCTTCTTTGGAAAGCTACCTTTAGTCGGCTGGATGTTTAGGAATGAGAACAATAGCGATCAACGTAGCGAACTGATGATCTTTGTCACGCCTAAAATCATACAAGATGGCATGGCTGGATAAGGCTTTGTGACCAGTGGAACCCCTTTTCCGATAGACTCACTTAAGTTCCCTTCATTCGGGTTGTCTTCCGATGGTATACTCATGGCCCAGTCAACGTCGCTGCTTTAATTAAGTATGTGAACTTGATAATTTGTGGTATTTTCATCGTAATCATGCTGTTTATAAATTAGCAAAGCCAAGTTGATACAAAATATGAAGCGATCAGTGAACCTATTTTTAATTGGCCCCATGGGGGCTGGCAAAAGCACGATAGGGAAACAATTGGCAAAAGAGCTTAAGCTTGAGTTCTATGATGCGGATCAAGAGATAGAAGCGCGCACAGGTGCCAATATCGAATGGATATTTTCTATCGAGGGAGAAGAGGGATTTAGAAAGCGGGAAGCTACCGTCATTGATGAGCTTAGCCAAATGCAGGGTATTGTGTTAGCAACAGGGGGTGGGGCCATTCTCACACCTGATAATCGAAATAGATTAGCTGCACGGGGTACCGTTGTTTACTTATATACAACTGTTGAGCAACAAGTCCGTCGTACCGCCAGGGATAAACGTAGACCTTTGTTGCAAAATGACGCACCAGATGACACCTTAAAAGAATTAATGGTGTCGCGCGATCCTCTTTACCGTGAGATTGCCGATATGGTCGTTGTCACGGACGGAAGGACGGTACGTTCTGTTTCTACTGAGGTGATCCGATTAATAGAGCGTGACCAATTAGGTTAGGGCATGGAGTGCATTGACGCGCCAGTCACAGGTTACACTCACCATGTTGGGGCTTCGCTTTACCATCAAAGTGCGCTGCTTGAACGTTATGTAGCAAACAGACAGATCCTTATCGTTACTCACCCACAGATAGCGACGCATTATCTATTCTCACTCATTCAAACCTGCCAAAATGCCCAAGCGAGCATGGTTCATTCCTTGCTGATCCCAAGTGGTGAAACCCATAAAACGCTTGAGAATGCAACCCTCATTTGGACGGCGTTACTTGACCATGGTATACATCGCGACGGGCTGTTGATTGCGTTGGGCGGTGGCATGATTGGGGATCTGGTTGGTTTTAGTGCAGCTTGCTATATGCGAGGCATTGATTTTATACAATGCCCTACCACGTTGTTGGCACAAATAGACGCTGCCATAGGGGGTAAGACGGGCGTAAATTTGCCAAAAGGGAAGAATGTGATAGGCGCTTTCCATGCCCCTTTAGCGGTTATCAGCGATATCACAACGCTGAATACGTTGGGGGAAAGAGAATATATCTCTGGGTTAGCAGAGCTCATCAAGTATGGTCTTATTTTAGACGCGAATTTTTTTGAGTGGATTGAACAAAACACGCAAGGCTTATTATCCAAAGATAGGCAGACACTAGCCTATGCCATTAAAAAGGCGTGTGCGTTAAAAATTTCTGTGGTAAGCCAAGATGAAAAAGAAAAAAACGTGCGTCGTGTACTAAACTTTGGACATACACTCGCGCATGCTTTAGAGAGTTTGTTAGATTATAAACAAATGTATCACGGAGAAGCGGTTGCTATCGGGATGGTTGTTGCTTTGCTGCTTTCTGTGCAAAATAATAACCTCAGCAGAACTTGGTTAGAAAGATTGATAGCCCTCTTAAAAAAAGTTGGGTTGCCAACCTGTATTCCGCCGGGGATCTCAAGAGTAGCGATTTTAACTAAAATGAAGCATGATAAAAAACACGTAAACCAAGTCCTTCAGTGGGTTTTACTCAAGGCTATTGGTAATGCTACCTGCGAGACTCTCACGTTTGAGCAGGTCAATGAAGCACTTTTGCTAAGTGGCGCGATATAAACAAAAAGGAAGGTAAGGACACTATGAATAAACCACTTCGAAAATCATTGTTTATGACGCAGCAACCCCCCTCCTCCTCAGTGTATCTTTCTGCGTCTTGGTTACAGCATGAACAGGTTGTTTCGCATTTGGCTTCATTAAACCAAAACATTGTTCTTATCATTGCGCCACAAGAAGGGGGTAAAACCACTTTTGTGCAATACCTTTTGTCTAAAGAAAATGGTTTGCAAAATCGCATGCTTTTAGCTAATGCCCACACCAGTGTTGAAGAGCTTCTTAAACAAGTGGCAATGAGTATTGGTATAACTTGGGAAAATCCACAGATTTTTGTTCAAGATATCCATTATCTCCAGGAAAGTACCGCTCCTGCCTTTGCTTTGTTTATTGATGATGCGCATTTGTTATCCAACGAGCAATTACAAGCCTTAATTCAATTAATTAACCCTCGCGCGCCAGCCTCGCAACAATTAAGGTTAGTTTTATTAGGGGAACCTTCATTAGAGCTACGCCTTTTTTCACCGGAATTTACCGCGATTGCCAATGGGAAAATATATACCATTGAATTGGAATCATGGACATTACATGATATTAGCGCTTATCTTCATGAATCAGGAGAACTTCATTTTTCCAAAGATCAAATAGCCTCCCTGTTTGAAAAAAGTGCAGGATTACCCGGGTTTATTGCCAAGGAAAAAATGTTAGCCCTTAAAAATGGCACAGCATTAGGAAAAAAAATGACAAATCGCACATTAAAGCTGAGAAAATTTCATCCTATTTCATTGGGGGTTATAGCGGGGCTTGCGATAGGTGGTTCTTATTTGATTTACAATCATGCAACCAGCGATGATGTTGTTGCCATTGCGCCCATTAACGCCGCTCAAACCCAAGATGAAAATTGGCAACAGGCAAGCGTTGATCCAAACAAAACAACGCCGCCAGTGGCATTTCATTTTGACAAAGTAGACAATTCAGACGTACTTGAAGAGGATATTAAACAACAACATCAAGAAATGGATAAGCCTATAGCGCAAATGGGCCCGCAAAAGGATATGCCCGACGTGGCACAATTACCAACGCCTAAGCCAGAGTCAGAGCAAAAACAAGACCACGTAGAAGTTGTCGCTAAGACAATGGAAAAAGAACCAAAAACAACGGCACTAAAATCACAAAGCAAAATGCAAACGCAAGACAAAAAACCAACGCCAATAACAACCCTTACTAGCAAAGGATTGTCTCCCCAAGAAACCCATTTGCTCAGTATGAATAAAAAGAACTACACCCTACAGTTACTTGGTGCAAGCAAAGAAGCAAGTATCAAGCAATTTGTGCAAAAACATGGGTTGCAAGACACGACCTATTCCTTTCATACCAAACGGCAAGGTAAAGACTGGTATATTGTTGTTTATGGCAACTATCAAAGCGCAGATGAAGCAAAATTGGCGGCAGATAACCTCTTAACGACACTAAAACGCGATCAAATAAAGCCGTGGGTGCGTGATATGGGTGCTATCCATAAAGATATTAACATGGCGCAAGGATAGGGCTTTTGGCTAAGGGGATAAATAGGTAAAATAGACTATTATTACCCCATTTGAGTTAGCCAAATCATGCAGTCTTCCTTTCGATTTATTAAAGTGCTCAATCGCCAAGCGGTTGATTCCACACCCGTTTGGATGATGCGCCAAGCAGGAAGGTATTTACCAGAATATCGTGCCCTTCGCGAAAAATCAGGTGGTTTTATGCAGATGTGCCAAAACCCCGAAATTGCCTGCGAAATTACTTTGCAACCCCTACAACGTTTTGCACTGGATGCAGCCATTATCTTCTCCGATATTCTCACTATCCCCGATGCCATGGGCTTAGGGCTACATTTTAAGGCTCAGGAAGGCCCACATTTTGAACATCCAGTTCGTACCCTTGAGGCGATAGAACGTTTGCCCATTCCAGATATGGAAAACGATTTAGGCTACGTGATGAAAGCCATTTCGCTTTGTGCGCATGAATTAAAAGATAAAACACCGCTCATTGGCTTTTGTGGTAGCCCCTGGACAGTAGCCACCTATATGGTTGAAGGCCAAAGCAGTAAACAGTTTTCAATTATTAAAGGGATGCTTTATCAAGCCCCGAACCTATTGAGTGCGTTATTAGAAAAAGTAACGTTGGCAAGTTGTCATTATTTAAAAGCGCAAGTATTGGCAGGGGCTAATGCCCTGATGGTATTTGATACCTGGGGCGGTGTATTAGCTTATGATTGTTATCAGCCGTTTTCTTTAAAATATATGCAAGATATTGTTACTTTTTTAAAAACTGATCCCCAAACAAAACATATCCCTATTATTTTATTTACCAAAAACGGGGGACAGTATTTGGAACTGATAGCCAAAACAGGTTGTCAAGGTATTGGGGTGGATTGGACAGTTAACCTTAAAGCGGCCAGAGCGCGCGTTGGTGATCACGTCGCATTGCAAGGTAATTTAGATCCCTGTGTACTCTATGCCTCAAAGCCTAGGATTATTTCCGAGGTTAAGTCGGTTCTGGATAACTTTGGGAAAGGGGAAGGGCACATCTTTAATTTGGGGCATGGGATCTATCCTGATATCAATCCTGACAATGTTCAAGTTATGATTGAAACCATCAAGGAATATAGTCCTTCGTTACATCAACAAGGAAATTGATAATGAGTCAACATAAAGTTGTTTTTCCTGGAACGTTTGATCCTATTACCAATGGGCACATTGATTTAATCGAACGGGCTGCAAACATGTTTCAAACAGTGGTGGTTGGGGTTGCACAAAATGCAAACAAAAAACCGCGTTTTGATCTAAACACAAGGGTGAGCATAACCCAAAGTGTGTTAAAGACCATTAAGAATGTAGAAGTTATTGGGTTTTCCACCTTATTAGCAGATTTTGTGAAGGCTCAGGGTGCAAAAGCGATTATCCGTGGCTTAAGAGCGGTATCTGATTTTGAATATGAATTTCAACTTTCTAATATGAATCGTCGTTTGGCGCCGGACATTGAAACCTTATTTTTAACACCAGGCGAACAATTTTCTTTTATTTCTTCATCTTTGGTAAGGGAAATTGCTGAGCTAGGAGGCGATGTTTCTGCTTTTGTTCCCCCAGATGTTGCTAAAGTATTGAGATAAGTATGGCGCTTAAAATTACTGAGGAATGCATAAATTGCGATGTGTGTGAGCCAGAGTGCCCCAATGACGCTATTTCTCAGGGGGAAGACTATTATGTTATCGATCCTCATCGTTGCACGGAATGTGTAGGACATTTTGATGAGCCGCAGTGTCAACAGGTTTGCCCTGTTGCTTGTATTCCTCTTGATGAAAATCATCATGAGACAAAAGAAGCCTTGCTGGCAAAATATCATTCACTACAAAAAACTTAAAGTAGGGAAAAAATTGTGAAAGGATTCTTGCAATCTTGTTTAGTATTGATGGTAACCTCCTGTTTTGCAAACACTCCCCCCCAAAGTGCTATTGCCTCAAGTAACCCCCTGGCAACTAAGGCAGGTTTTGAAATACTCCATCAAGGTGGAAATGCCTTCGATACGGCCATTGCTATGACGGCCGTGCTTACCAGTTTTGACTATAGCTTATCTCATGGTTCTTTTTTACTGCAAAAGACCAATACGGGAGTGATAGCGTTAAATGGTAAGATAATAGGTGAGGCGCCAGCCCTGGCTTACCTTGCAAAAGGATATTCCTTACTACCTTTAAGCACCATTTTGGGGCCTGCCTTAAAGATTGCAAAAGATCCGCAGTTAATCACCTCGTTCAAGAATATCCAGAATATCAAGGAAAGCCCACAAGTAACGGTTAACCAGCCTTTAAGTGGTCAATATGAAGATCTCACCCTCTATGCCTCACCTTTGCAAGGCGGAATTGAACTGATTTTAGCGCTTAAAATATTATCTGAGTTTGAAACCGATGATTTATCTGAAGCAGATAGAAAACACCTTGTTGTAGAGAGTATGCGACAAGCAGAATGTGCCGTGCTATTAGCAAAGGAACCCATGAACGCACTCTTAAGCGAAGAATCCGTTGAAAAGTTACACGACAATATAAAAATAAATAAAAAAACCATGGTTAAAAATTGCGATAACGCAGTTGCCGATCCTAAGCGTGCAAGTTTTGTTGTAATGGATCAGCAAGGAAACAGAGTGAGTGCGCTCTTAGGAACAAGCGAAGCAAAATTTAATACGCCTGTTTTATTTACCATGGAGGAAGGTGAGGGAGCGCTTGCTACAACGGGCGATCATGATATCGCTGTTTTATTACTAACGTTGCTCACAGCAGAAGATGATTATTTCCCTCACACCTGGATGTTAACGCCGCGTTATAGTGCAACCAAAGAAAACATTGAATTTGAGAAAAACGCCTTTCCCACCTCTTTACAAAATGCGTTAGGCTTAAGAGGGCACACGCTTAAGGCAGTTAATGATTTTGGCGATGCGCAAGGGATCTTTTGGGAGACAAAGAACAATAAAATCTATAGTGCTTCTGATCCCCGCGGAAAAGGACTCGCTATGGTTGAAAAAATTGGATCACAAAATTATTCTAATTGATAAAGCAAGGCCTTAAGATAATAATTTTCAGGCAGCATGGGATGAATAGGGTGATCTTTGTCAGCGCCACCTTTTCGAATAAAAGTAAAACGACGATTACTTTTAGTGATGCCAGCTTCCACCGCAGCGCGAAAATCAGTTAATGGCGCATGATGAGAACAAGAAGCGATAAAGAGCAGCCCACCGGGTTTCACTGTCATCGCGCACATTCTGGCCAGTTTTTGATACCCCCTTAACCCAGCCCCTTTGTGTTCAGCTTGTTTGATAAAAGCCGGAGGATCGGCAATAACAACATCGAATTGCTCATTTTCTTCATGCAACTTAGGAAGGAGTTCAAACACATCTTCGTTGATATAGCGGCAATTTTGGGCGACGAGATTTTCTTCGGCAGCTTGTGTTGCAAGGTTTAATGCAAAGGGAGAGCTATCTACCAGGGTAACAGCACTTGCGCCCGCTTTGGCAGCGCTGATACCAAACCCGCCGCTATAGGTATATAAATCAAGTACCGTTTTTTTCTTGCAATAGCTAGACATCCATCGCCTATTTTCTCGTTGATCGTAAAACCATCCGGTTTTTTGCCCGGTGGTGAGTGTTGCAAAAAAAGTGGTGTTATGCTCTATCACCTTGACCGCACTGCTGGGGGCATCGCTAAAGAGGTGGTTTGTTAAGCCCTCCTTCTCTCTTGCTTTGCTATTATCTTTATAAATAATGCTACTGGGTTTCAGTAATTCTGTCAGCGCCTTTGTCCACAACGGTTTTAGTTTTTCCATGCCAGCGGTATTAGTTTGGCAAACAAGAATATCGTTATATCTATCAATAATCAGCCCAGGTAAAGCATCGCCTTCGGCGTGAATTAATCGATAATAAGGAACCGTAAATCGTTGTTCTCTTTTGCTTAAGGCCTGGTTAAACCGCCCAAAGAAAAAGGAAGAATCGATTGTTGTTTTCCAATCAAGAGTTAGCACACGGCAAGCGATTTTGCTGTTAGGATTAAAATAAGCAATGGCGAAGGGCTTTTTCTTCGGACAAGTCAGATAGACCAGCGTACCGATAGGAAAATCAGGCAAAGAACTTAAAGCGTAGGTGTATACCCACGGATACCCCTTTTTTATTTTTTCTATATAAGCTGATTTTACTGCCAAAAAATCCATTGGTTTTGTCTTAGACGAATAAAGTCAGCAATTTTACGCTATTTTTATTTTATTTTAAAGATTAAAATCTTGGGCACTATTGATAGGGAAATTACTCTAGGGTAAAAGAACAATCTTTTATGTTCTCTTTTTCACACTGAGATTTGCATTCATCGGTTGGACATAATTCCCAGCCTTTTTCACTTAGTTTGAATTGCTTATTTTTATTGTCCCCTTTAACAACTATCCACGTACTGTTATCGTTATTGGGGGAGAGAGAGTAATAACATGCAATGGAGTGTCCATCATAGAGCACTTTAAAGAGATCCTTTATCGCCTCATTGTCTTGTAAGGGGCGGCTTGTAAATTCTACCCTCCAATTCAGGTCATTTTCCTTCCAATTTCCTTGAGGCGCATTTTTGGTAATGAGGCTAGATGCTGGGCAACGCAAGGTATTATCTACTTTAGCTGCTTGGGTTTCATCTGTGCTTTTTTTATTTAACAATTGCATCGGATGCGCATTTTCAGAAATGGTGGGATCTTGCGGAGTAATACCAAGTTTGACTTGTGCATCAGTCAATTCTTTTTTTAAGGTTTCATTATTTTTTTGT
>CAZHSJ010000007.1:0-28108 GCA_964535225.1 Uncultured Candidatus Berkiella sp.
GACCGTATCTTGGCAGATTAATATGTATATTATTTTCAAGATCTTTGGTGATTTCAATATGCTCAGCTTTTTCAAAATTCGTTAAAAAGCTGAAATCATCAGGTATTGGTTTAATTAACTGTTTTGAGCGATTTCCATGCTCATCTAATAAAAAGGCAGCCTTTTCATCTTTATCATAGATAGCTTTTTGACTGTTTGTCTTTTTATCAACAACAATGAGATCACCCAGCTTGGATCCCCAAAGCCAGTGTTGTTTATTCATAAACCTAGCAGGAATAATAGGATGAATATCTGTATTTTCTGATTTAGTTAGTTGATACCACTCAAGCGCACCATCCTGTTTTTTGTTAATCTGTTTTTGTAATACAAAACTATTTTTTACATTAGTGGCTTGAGAAAAATGCAATCGATACGTCTCTTCTTTGTATTGAAATTCATAATTACCATGACCTAAATGCTTCGCAAGAATGTCATCATTACCAAATATTTCTCTAAAAGTTTCGTTTGCATACACTTCTTTGGGAAGCGGCATCAACATGGTATTTTTGTTTACAACCGTAGCATTAATAAGATCAATTTGCGCTTCACCCGTAGATGCTACCGGGAAGGTAAGTTTAAAATAGTTTATATCAAAGTTTATCCCAACTTTTTCAACCACGTCTTTCACAATCTGCTCAGTTGTTAATTTAGGATTTGCAAGCGCGTACGCCTTTAGGGCATGCTGTGCATAAGCGACTTCTTTATTTAGAAATTTATCATCGAGGAGCTCTTTGGCAAAACGTAATTCGAAATTCAATACATAGAACTGAACCAACTCATCATTGGTTAGTTTACCGCTCTTTGCTAAATGATTGCTAAGCTCAATCGTTTTTAGAACTCGTAAATCTTTTAATAGCTGTGATTGGATTTCGCTTTTATGATTAATGCCAGAAAGCTGTTGCAAAAAGCTATCTAGCCTTTGGGTTATTTCATCAGTTATCTTGAGTATTTCTGCGTATTTCGGGGTGCCAGGATCAAGGTTCAGCAGACTTTTTCTCAAAAATGCATTAATCTTTAAATAAAAGGCTAAGGGTTGTTTTAGCTCATTATTAGAATAGAATTTTATGCCTGATTCAATCAAGTTTAGCAACTTCAAGATCGCCTCAGGATTTACTTTTATTTCATTCCCCATTAATCCTTTATCAAATAACAGCATAAAAATAATTTGCTGTGTATCTTTATTATCTATATTGGTTGCATTTGCTTGAAGATATTCGATTGTAGCAACAACTTGAGCCTCTGGGCACACGCCCATTTGGGTATATATTCTTCTCAAATCAATATTTTTATCAATTGTTTCTGAATAAAGTTTAATCTGTATATTATTGGCCGTTAATTTAGGCTGTAGTTTTCCATCTCCTCTTAAATTGTCAGAATTTAGTTTATCTTTTGTTTGATATTTAATTGCTAAATCTGATAGTAAATTAGCATCATTGATGGGATGTGCTTTTTCTATACCATTTTTAGAGTAATGCCTTTCATTATATTCACTGTATAGTTTTTTGGTGTCAGGATCTCTATCATAGACTACACAATTCCAGTTTGTTTTCTCATTGTCCCCCTCAAAACTTCTATCATTGGTCCTTGCATCTAAAAAGAGATTAGCATCAGTTGAAAGTCCTTTATAAGCTAAACAGAATCTGGCTTTTCGATATGAATCTTCGTATAAATGACCTGCGGGTGGCTTTGTTTTGCCGCCATCTAGTAAACCTCCACGAGTCTTGGTATAACATTGAGTGTATAAATAATTTCCTGCTTCTTTTTTATCCTCATCAGAATTCCCGACCTTACCACAAGCCTGCACCAAGGCTTTATCCTTGCTGGCAATCACATCCAATAGAATAAGATTTTGTTTACTAACGGACGGGTTCTTTCTTAAAATATCTTGAATGAGTTGTAATCTCTCGTGTGCCGCTTTATCAGTGGTTGTAAAATAATGCGATCGTAAACTGGATTCAAAATTCTTATGGCGTTGCGGTAAATCATCTTCAGGCTTTGCATTGTAGGGTGCCCTTTCTTGTGATGAATATAAATTCTCTAAAACATCCTTATCTTTTTCTAAATATTGATTTGCAATTAATTCGAGTAACGCAATAGCGCTGAAAACAGCTATTTGCCGCTCACCAAAGGGAGTTTCATCAAACGAAGCTGATGTCTTCATATACACATTTACAAACTTTTGTAGCGTTAGCGCAAATTCGTCTGGTTTACAACCATGTGGCTTTTTAATAAAGTCTTCTGTTAGCGGTAATGAATTTAATACAGATTCAAACTGCATTAGGGTTTGAACGGAAGATTTCTTGCCGATCTTAGCCTCTTCTAACAGAGTTTGCATATGTTTATTGATATCATCAATATTCTTAAAAACAGGCGTTTTTGTGTAACTAGAATCTACGTTACTTATTATGGGTCGATTTTGCACTTTCGATGGGTCAAATTCAAACCACTCTATTGAATGATTGTTAAGTTTATTTGATAGTATGTTTAAATTGAATGGACTCAACGCTTGTGCATCGATTTGTTCGTTTTCAATTTTCGCATCAATAAACGTTTTAGCGCGATCTAACAAATTCAATCCCAAGGATAGGCGCTCAATGCTAAATTGCTTAGCCTTTGCTACTTGCTTTAATTTTGAAGCAAAAAGAGAGGACATTTCAGAAATTTCTTGTTTGAAAAAAGGTATTTCCCGTATCTCATTTTCAAATTCTTTTAACAGATTTTCAAAGGTATGTTTTAATATTTCATAATCAATTTCATCAGTGTTATCTTTATTTAAGCCGCAATTATGAATAAATGATTCAACTACCTTCCAAGCTGAACTTCCAGCAGATTCTGGGACAATGCCAGTATGATAAAAAGGCGTACTATCTACTTCCTCGTCAGCTAAAAATGAAATTTGACTCACAATATTATTGTAAAGCTCCTCTGGCTTTAATTCATCTTTACTTTCAATATTAGGCATAGAGGGTGCCAGACATTTCTCAAAAAACGCAGTTAAATTCTTTTTGTCTAAAATTTTCTTCTTTGCGTATCGAAACACCCTCACTGGCGCGAGGTTCTTACTTGTTTTTTCGTCATCTTGGCTCAGATGAGAGAGTGTTCCAACACCTGTGTTCCATAATAAAAATAGTATTTCACCATCTGCTTGTTTTCTTATTTCACAAAGCATCTGAATATTCGATTCATTTTCCTGATTTGATGCGATAGGGATTAATATCTGGTTATCTTTTTCAAAATCTTTAAAAACGCTCTGTGCGGTTGAACTTAAGAAAGTTTTGAGTGATTCTACTAATTTTGGATCTACTGGGGGCTTAGCATGGGATGGCGCGCTTGCTTCAATTGTTTTTTTAGCTTGTTGCGCTTCTCGGATTTTCTCTAGCGCTTCATTAATCTTTTCTGCCTGTTTTTCGCATGCATCAACGATACCGTCTGCTCGTTTTAGGGTTTCTACTGTCGATGAGAGACTGTTCCTTAACTCGGATAGCTCCAGCTTGGAACCCGGCATTGTTATCTCATCATTGACCAGCTTTGAGATTATAGAGGTGGCGTAACTTATGGCAGTATGGAAGCTTGCACTGAAGGTTCGTGCTGATTGGACTGGGTAATACTTTAAAATATCGTTTGCGAGTAACAGAATACTTTCTTTTTTATTCATTATATTTTTGCGCGCCATAGATACACCCATATTTGTAAGTAAAATAACACGCATCATATCTTCTAACTTAAAAAATTACAACAATAACTTAATATTAAATCTCTGATTTTTAAATGAAAAAGCCTTAATCCGGAACAGTTTGCAACTGAAATGGAGAATTGTAATATTTCCAATTACACAAACATTGCAGGAAACTAACTATATCTGGTAGTATCTTCTCTGACATGAAATAAACGGATTTATAGAACAACTTAGGTATTCAGCTTATGTCTTTTTGGGTTTTTATACAATCCGTTGCGGGTACACCTTATCTTAAGAACCTCTGCTATAGACGTAAGCGGTAACTTTATTTTAAAGAGAGGTTCCTATGCCAGGAAAAAAACCACATTCCCCAGCTTCACACCGTAAAAAAGCGGTACCGTATTTACAAGCCCTATTCGACGTTTGTAAGACAAATGTAAGTCATGAGGAATGGGATTTAACGGCGCATACACAAGAGATAAAAGCGTGTGATTATGAAGTATTTAACGAATATATAAACTATTTTAAAGAATTTAATAATCAAGACGCTTTTGAGTATACTCACCTCGTTCGGCAATTTGAAGCATATCTAGACAATGAACAAAACTGTATTAAAACAGATAAAGCAAGAACAGCGTATGATGAAGCATTATACCAAGATATTGACCATAAGCATCGAACAGGGATCTATAAGGTCAATTTAGGGGTAAGGATTTTAACCAAGGTTTTACCGCAGGCTAAATTAAATACAAAACAACGCGAAAGAATAAGGCAAGAACTACTTCATGAGATCTTTTATCATTTATTAGGCTGCACTGAACTCGCCGTCAAATGCTATACAAGATTAGATGGTTTAACGCCACAAACCAGTATAATGCTATTGTCCCATCTTGAAACCTATTTAGAGGAATATCTCGCTACGATATCAAATCCTATATTACTTACCAAAACTATCAGATTATTTGCATCCCTAGAACAGGGTTATGAGTTTTATTTACTCAGAGGCGCACCTGAAAAAGCACAAGCAATTAAAAATCTGTTTTTAATTGTTCATGGTAAAATTGGCCCAGTGCTTAATAGCATGAAGCCCTGCGAATTAAAAACAAAAATAACGCAAGAGCTGACACAAACAATCAATGAACACAATCGTGCAAAAGCAAGAATAACGAGTAATCCTTGGGTGTCGCTATTTACCTTTTATGATAGAGATTGGGTTGGTAATACACAAGCTAGGAGAGCAATAGATATTGAGCAGGGATCCGAAGCCCTCTTATCGCTGTTAAAAGATCCTGACGCGCAGGCACAAGCTGAGTTTGTAGCACGATTACAAGATCTGCTTAAGTATTATAATTCGTTAACAGAAAACGATATAACACCTGAGATCATTGCAAGCTATGCTCTATTAATGCGAGAGATCTATCAAACCTCTTTAAAAAGCGATCTTCCGCAAGATCACACTGTAGCCTTTGCGTTGCGCCATATCCTTTATTCTATTGGGGATGATATCGAGGCAGATTCACCTATCACACAAAAACTGATTTCCTGTTATGAAATATTCAAAAGTGCCCCACTGGCCGTGGATCCCCATGCCAATAGTAAAGACTTTCGTAACAAATGTATTCAATTAAAATCTGAATACGTGGCCTATGATAATTCAAACCCAAAACATTGGAATACAACGCGACATTTAGAACTTGCAACGGCTTTAGAGCAATTATTTATTAATTTCAAATCCGTCCCAGCACAGATGGTAGAATCCTCGGCTAAAGCCTTATATGAAGTAATATTAACAAGACTTAAAAAATATCATGATCTACAATATAAACAGCTTGCCACCGAGTTACAAACTCTGCTTTTTTCGCTTGCAAAGTTGAAAAAGGCGCAAAATGAAGCCACCCACCTTATCGCCAGCTCAGAACTGGCAGCATTAGTTGAAATGGCAACCACGCTTGAGCCTATGCTTGCGCCTGTTGATGAACCCAAACAAGCACCAAGCACTGAGCAAGTGTTAATTTCACCTTATGAGGATATACCTGAACAAAATCTTGTAAAAACGCCTGTGCTATCCTCTGAACAATCACCCGTTATCTCGCCAGCATCGCCCCCTGATATGACACAAGAGGTGGTAGAAGAAGTCTTCACACAACCATCAGGGTTTATGGTAGCGTCAAAAGATGAAGTCGATGCGCAAGTTCAATTATTAGCTGAAAAACTACAACAAGTGCGCATTTCTCAAAACAAGGAACAATCACAAGCAACCCAACTTGAAATGGATGACTTAAAAAACAACCTTGAGACAAGGCTTAAGGCAGTTGAATTAGCACATGAAAGAAAAGTATCAAAACAAAAGGAGAAGAACGAAAAGGAACAACAAGAAACCAAACGCGCTATCGAAAAACAACACGAGAAAAAAGTAGATAAATTCAAGAAACAAAGCGCTAGAGCCTTGCATAAATTAACTGAAGATCACCTCACTAAAAAAGCCGAACTTGTTGCAAAAATGGAAAAAGCGCATCAAGATAAAATGACACAACATGCAAAGGAGCAACAAGCTCAACTTAAGCAATTAAAAGCAAAAAACAAAGCGGAAGTTAAAGCATTGCGCAAAGAGATCCAGGCTGGAACTGCGCTGACAGATTTACGGGCAGAATTTCAAGCACAGAGCGAACATCTACAGCGAGAATTTGAAGCTAAAAAACAAGCATTGTTGAAACAGGCGCAAGATGATATCGCAAAACAGTATGACGCACAGTTACAAGCGCAGCACGCACAAACTCACGCTGAGCTTGAAACCATTCGTGCAACGCTGCAGGCACAGGGGCAAAGGGCACTTCGCCATGGCGAAATAAAGACCCAGCAAAATTTTCAGGCAGCGATGGCACCTATTCCCCTATCTTTGCTTAATCTATTAAAACACTTAAAAATTAATTCAACTCACCGTGTGCCACTTAATCAGTACTACAGCCACCTTGATAAGTTATTTGTATCCCCTAATTTAGTTGACAATTTTAATGTAACGTTTAATTTAGGTCTGTTGAAGTGTCTTTTCCCAACCTTACCTGAACGGTATGGATATATCATTGAGAAAGCGCACCCAGAATTACTAGCATTCTGGCGACAAGAATTGCATCATTTAAATGCAACGCCTAAACATGCATCAAACCATATCGCCCTCTTTATGCTGTTACCTATTTTGGAAACAAGGGAAGCGAATAACCCAACGGAGCAGATCCAAGACTGCATTAACGACTTTGCGTCTTACTTTGATGCAGATCCAGCTGATCAGAACGCATTAACAAAATCATTAGCATCAATTTTATATGATCAAGAAGTGATATTAAATCCTGGCATTCCCCCCATGCGTGTTGCAGGATTGTATGCAAAGTATTGTTTATTTGAAAAACAATATAGAGAAGACATTCAACGGCTTTATGAGATAAAAACGCTACCACGGGGGTATCACCTGCAGTATGGGCAAGAAAAAGCGCCTATGATTTTACAGACTATAGATCCTGCTGCTGCGCTTGAAAGGTTTACATACACGAATCCAATCAAATTTAAGTAAAATACCTAATATTTTAACGTGTAAGTAATCAAAAAAGGTGAAATCATAGTATTTTATTCTAATTAAAAGTAAGCTAATTAAGAGGGCTCTCTTTTTATTAGGGTATATAAAATGATTCAAGGGCATGGCAATGCACTTCATGATGTTGTAGAAAGAAGGAAGCTTTCAACCGGCCCGAATGCGTTAATAGCCTGTGGTATGCAGGAGGAATTTGCCGCAGAACTCGCCTTAATGCAACAAACCAATCAGACAACCCTTATATTGCGTGCGGGCGCGCCACCTGTTTACGATAGGCCAGGCGCCCCTAAAACAGGAGAAAATCTTTCTAAAACCAGCAACCAAGGTTTTTTTAAAGGACGAATTGCAGCACAGAAGCAATTTACCCGGATCAAAGTTAACAAAGAAGGCAAAAACCAACCGATTGGACATCACAAAAAAGATGCTGAAAAACTTCAGCATGGTGCGCAAAAAACAGCTCAATTACAGGTGAGATTAAAGGATATTATCCGTGAGTTGCGTGAACCTGGCGGGGACTTGAAAATGACATCTTATGATCCTGCCAGTGGAGAAATGCGTTTTCAATATAAGCCTGGCAAAGGCGATAACAATTTCAAAGGTGATTTTGTTATTAACGTGAATCAAGGCCATCCATTTGAAGCACATTATTCACGCTCAACAGACAGGCCTGATCAAGATCCTAAATATAACAAAGAAAAAGGGATAATTACAAAACCAGATGGGCTAGATATTCTGTCAGAAAAGGATTGGGAAAATTTGTATAAAAAAATGGATAATCAAGAGTTCAACCTATTTTTCACTGATAAACCATTAGAAAAAAACTTACAAGAAGCAGCGGTTTTTACTAACAAACAGGGGCTAGTCATTACCGGCGATTGGGATGGGCTGGCAATTGGACATCCGCCTGATTTACCTGATTATGCTCGCGTTGTTTATAATACCTTTTCAGAAGATCCTGTTGAACAGATGAGTTTAATTCAAGCATCAACAATGCTTTTAAACGAAAAAAAACAAGAAATTGAAAGTAAAGGGGCGCCAAATAGCTTAGAAACAGCCATATTGAAAATGACAATGGATGATTTATACGATCAATTTTCACTTTCACGTGCAGGATGTATTACTGCGCATGAGTTTTTACATAATAGCATGGCAAATTATCTCTACCGAGAAAAAAATAACAATGAGGTTCGTAATCAATCACATTTGCGAGGTTATCAAGAGGCATTTGATGTTGGCCTTTTACAAGCAAGGAACCAATTACGCAAGGGAGGAGATCTTGAAAAAGTGATAGCTGATGCAAAAGAGGCAGCACGCAATGAGTATGTCACTCAAAACATAGAAAAAGAAGAAGGTTTTGTCACGCCACGTTCTGGCCCCCAACTTATTGATCAAAAATTACAATCAGATACCTTTCAAAGGCAAAGTGATAGGGCTTTAGAAAAAATATATCAAGCTTTAGAAAAAAATATTCGCAAAGAGCATAAAATCTATGAAAATACGCTAGGCCAAGGTCCATTACTCTCAGTGGAAACGCCGAGATTGCTACACCCTGATTTAGACACTAATTTAGAAAATCCCTTTCAACATGGTTATGACATGCGCAATCCTTATGGTTCAAACTTGGATGGCCCTTGGCTCATGGTTACCGATGAGGGTTTAACCGTACATGGAAAAAATCAAGCTGAGTTGATTGATGTTATGCTTTGTGAAGGGTTTCTAGAGAAAAATCATATTGACATCAATTTCGCAGCGGATATGAGTAAAGGGTGGGATAAGGTCGTAGAGCGGCAAATTGAATTAGCGCAAGATGTCCCTGCTAAAACGTTAAATGCCTTGAAGACGCATAAAGACATGCAAAAACTTCAAGAAGAGTTAAATCCTTCCCTTCCCAGTAAAGAACGCAGAGAGCCAAAAGAATCAAGAGACCGGAGTGGCAGTATCGCTGGATTTATAAAAGATCCTCTTTCAAGTCCTATTGTCAGAAGAGCAAGATCGAGTTCCATTGGCAACTTTGTTGCGAGTTTTGTTGGAAAATCAGCAGAGGATATTGCTAAATCGACTGGCGTTATTATTGAAAACTATAGTAATCATCAGCAAAACATCCCAGAAGATCTGATGAAAAACTACATGGATATGCTTCAAAAAGAGATAAAATCTACCGGCAAATTGAGTGATACCTCTTTGAAACAAGTAGAAGTGTTGTTATATAATCACGATGAGATGGAGCCAAAAATTTCAGTACCAGTAATGAGGGCGTATATGCAACAAAATCCAGCAAAATATAAAGAGCTTATGGAGAAGGGAATTGATTTGTCGCCCCGACTGTCATCCAAACTAAGCGGAGAAAACCAGAGTGCAAGGTTACAAACAGCAATTAGTCAATTAGCAGCGGTTGACCCAATCAATACTGACGTTGCCGCAAGGCAAAGTCCACAACCGATTGTAAGCGCTATGCGCCTGTGTGAATCTCAAGCTAAACAATCACCAGCACAGGAATCATCTAATCTTTCAACTGAAAAACAACGGGTAATTAAAAAATGAAAGCAGGAATAGAGCAACCTAAAAAAGAGCATCACTACTATGAGCATTTTAGAAATTTTTGTATCAAACTTCATAAAGCAGGGATTACTTCTGAAGAATATAATAGCTTTCATCTATTTAAAACTAAAATGAATATCTTTCATCATCAACGTGGAACAAGAAAAAACATTGAAGCAATGGGAACCTTGCTTGAGTTAAGGGACTGTTTTGAAGCGCTTAAAAAAGAGATTGCTGAGTTTGGTACGATGCAAGGTGAAGTTCAAAAATTGATAGAAGAATATGAGCCACAGTTAGCCCGTCTGCCTGAAAAATTTCAACATTTTTTAAGAAAAACAACTGATACTCAGAGAATTGAAGGTGATATTAATAAACAGAATATAAAGAATTTTAAAAATAATTAGCGAAAATAATTGAATCAGTAAAAAGCGGCGTGGTATCAAGAGCTTAGATCCTATTGGGGAAGAAGCCATCCCGCCTTCGCCAAGCCTTCGGCGGGGTGAACTGGGAAGAGCATTACATTTTGGTGACAGTTTTAAGGCCAAGAATTGTCAACCCCTCTTGCAACACCTTTTCCGTTAACTCACACAACGCAAGTCGCTGATTTTGTTCTGCTGCCCCTTCAACGCGACAATCTCTGAAAAAGGCATTGAATTTTTCTGCTAGTTCATAGAGGTATTCGCATAAGCGATTGGGCATTAAATCATCGGTAATGGAAGCAAGCACTTCATGAAATTGGCACAAATGTAACCCTAAATTAACTTCGCTGTCATGCACTAAATCGATGGGGGCTAAGGTAACTTCAGTTTGAATTTTACGTTTTATGCCATGAATGCGCACATAGGAATACATGAGAAACGCTGCCGTATTGCCTTCAAAACGCAGCATTTTATCATAGCTAAAGGCATAATCATGGGTTCGATTGCACACTAAGTCTGAATATTTTACCGCATTAATCCCTAGCACTTTCGCTATATGGGCCACTTCTTCTTCTGTGTGAGCACTGTCTTTGTCTTTACTACGATCCATTAAAATGCTATTGGCTTTTTCAATGGCCGTGTTGAGTAAATCAATCAAACGCTCTGTTTCACCTGATCGGGTTTTAAACTTTTTGCCATCAGGCCCCAAAACTAAGCCAAAGGGTACATGATCAGCTCTCACCTTGTTTGGATCAAGGTAGCCTGCCACTTGGGCTGCTTTAAATAGCATCGCAAAATGGATGGCTTGGCCACTATCTGTGACATAAATTAATCTATCGCTTTTTTCTACGTCAATACGGTGTCTGATTGAAGCCAGATCGGTCGTTGAGTAATTATAGGCCCCATCTGATTTTTGCAGCATAAAGGGGAGCGGCTCGCCTTCTCTATTAACAAAGCCTTCCAGGAACAGGCATTTAGCGCCATCAGAAATTTTGATAAGTCCTTTATTTTCTAAGTCTTCAATCGTTTTGGCAAGATAAGGCTGGTAAAACGACTCTCCCCTTTCAACAAGTTTAACATCTAATAAATCATAAATTTCTTGATAAGCACGGCGGGAGATCTCACAGATCATTTCCCACATTTTTATCGCCTCATTTTCATGGCTTTGTAGCGACACCACCATTAATTGAGATTGTTTTTTAAAGGTTTCATCTTCATCAAATAGTTTTTTAGCATCTTTATACAACTTCACCAGGGTTGTTAAGTCTGCCGTTTTTTTACCTGACAATATATCGGGCTCATTATTTTTAATATAAGCAATTAACATCCCAAAAGACGTGCCCCAATCCCCTATATGATTAAGCCTTAAGACATCATGACCTAAATATTCAAATAAACGCGCTAAGCTATCGCCAATAATGGTAGAGCGCAAATGCCCCACATGCATTTCTTTAGCGGTATTTGGCGAGGAGAGATCAATCGTTATTTTTTGTGGCTGGGTTGTTTTTTCAACAATTTGCGTGTTATTGAAAATTATCTGGCATAGTTTGCTGATATAGTCTTTAGAAAGCGTAATATTTATAAAACCTGGTCCGGCAATTTCAAGCTTTTCTACTAGATTATCGCCCTTAGTCAAATTTTCCACCACTTTTGCAGCAATATCTCTTGGTGGCGTATTTAACACTTTGGTTAATTTCATGGCGCTATTGCATTGATAGTGTCCAAATTTAGCAGCGGTACTTCGCGTTATCTCAGCCCTAAAATCCCCATCCCTCAGGCTAGGAAATGCGCTTAAAAAAGCTTGGTTACAGTGTTGTTCAATAATGGATATTAACATTTTTTTATTCTTAATATTTTATTACCGGAAAATTAAAATAAGTATCAGGAAAGGGTTCATTTTCATAAGTGAAATGCCACCATTCTTGATCAATTCCTACAAAGCCATTATCACGCATTAGATTTTTTAACAATTGTCGATGCGTAAAAGCCGCTTCACCCACCGCTTTGTTATCTGGGTGTGATAAGGGATCCATAAAATCAAAGCGCGTTCCCATATCAAGAACCGTCCCCGTCATGGTATCAATGATATTCAAATCCACTGTTGATCCTCTACAGTGGCTCGATTTTCTAACAACATAGCCTAATTTAAAAAAGTCTCGCTTATCAACATGGGGGTAATAGTCTTTTTTTGTTTTTTGACAATCTGAGTGGCTCCATTGCCAAAAATCTTCACACGCCATTAAAGGCCGGTAGGTATCCCAGATTAACAAGGTTGGCTCTGTCATTTTTAGCATTTTTTTTACAGCAGGTTGTTGTACGGCATTCCCCACTGCTTTTAGCGCCTTTGCGCTTTCATGGGTCATTATGGCATCAGCAACAGGTGCATAGCCCTCTAACGGGCGGCCGATGAGGTTATCATTGCCACAATATTTTAAATCAATAATGCATTCTGGAGCCACTCTCGCAAGCGCAACAAAGCCCTCATGCAGATCCGCTTTATTCATTTTGTTAGCCTTCTAAGCCGATGTTTCCGTTCAACCCTATATTAGGGCATTTTCATCGGAAGATGGGAAGCTATTTGATACTAAATCCGCTATTATTTTGCCAAGAATTGTTCTTTAGAGGTATCTACCGTTGGCTATAGACAAGAAAGCCCATTTAAGTCAAAGAGCTCAGGAAATACGTGAGTTCCTATTAAACCTGCCTGCTGCCAATCATAGCCCTATGATCAACTACGATGCTCTGGTGAAAGAAGTTTCCTTTTTTGAAGGGTTAATTAAAGGTTTGTTTGCTTTTATTGATAAGCTGCGCCGCTTTACGGCTAAAGAATATCTCCAGTGGTTTTATGATGCTTTTAGTAATGTTACCGCTCAAGCACAACCAGGTTCTGGAACAGTTCAAACAACCATCACAGAACCCAGTTTGCAGGTTCCGTCTGAAAAGCCAGCATCGGTAAATACTCAGAAAGAAAATCAAAAGCGCAAAAAAACAAGCCTGCCCATTACGCTTTAAGGAAGGGCAGGTTCTAAATTTTCATATTCTTTAGGGAACCGGATGTTGTTGATAAGCCACTGCTTATCGTTTGGGTTTTTACCTTGAACTAAAGTGAACTGAAATTCCACGACAATCGGTTTGTTTGCTGTTGTAAATACGCGACCAATAACAATACCGCCTAACTGATTTGGATAGGTTTCATTTCTTAACCACACCACTTCCTTATATTTGTTTAGCTCTGAAGCAACAATATGTTGCTTGAAGCTGGCAAAATCATTTCGTTTTTTAAAATCAGGCGTGAGCATGACATTGTAGGCCTGCTCATATTGATCGTTAGAAACAGCAAATAAAAAGGCTTTCGCAGAATAGGTCATCAGCGGTAAGGTGCTAATAAAATAGCCGATAAAAACACCAATGATGGCGCAAGACAGCAGGAAGATTAAGAATCCTTTTAAAAACTTTTTCACCGTCTTTTCTCCACAAAGCTATTTATTTCATAAAGTATAAATTAACCTGGATTACTCTGCACTTCCCCAAAGATGTTAGTTTGCATGCTTGCTTGTGGCGTCAACCCTTCATCACTACCATCGATGAAATGCAGGGTGCCCTTCTTTAACAGCAACAAAAAGGCCTTCACACGTTGCACACAGCTTACCTTGCGAATAAAGTTCGGCAACAATTAAGGCGCGATCGCTTTGTATTTCTTTAACTTTAGCAACAAGACGGACTGGTTCATTACTGGGGGTTGGACGCTTTAAAGAAACATTAAAATACGCGGTTACGGTGCAAGGGGGCACGGATGCGTCACTTTGCTTCATTAAAAAATAGGCGGCAGTCCAATTTGAATGGCAATCTAACAACGTGCCAATAATGCCACCATTTAAAATCCCCGGGAAGGCTTCATGGTAGGGCTTGGCTTGCCAATCGGCTAGAACCTCCCCATTTTCGCTCACGATGCTTTTTATCCTTAATCCCTGTTCATTAGCTGGCCCGCACCCAAAACACGCATTATGGGGGGCATAAGTTTCCTGTAAACTCCCTAACATCTCGTCACCTTTATTTGTCTGTTAACATATCCTTGTGAATACCGGCATGGTGAAATTGGCGTTTCATTTGTCGTAAAATTTGCAACTGGATTTGCCTTACCCGTTCCCTTGTCAAATCGGTTTCATCACCAATATCTTCTAGCGTCATCATATCACGCCCATGTAAACCAAATCTTTTCTCAATTATTTCTAACTCCCTATCACTTAAGGAAGCAAGATAATGCTCCAGCATTTTATTTAACTCTTTTGTTTGGATGTGATCAACTGGATCAGCCACCGTTAAGTCAGGCAATGTTTCAACAAAAAAGATATCTTGCTCCTCATTCATAGGGGCATCTATCGATACTTCCTGCCTGTCCAGACTGATTAAATCCTGCAACGTTTCTAATGGGATCTCCATTACCTGAGCAACCTCATCTAAAGAGGGCTCTTTCTCTTTGTTTTGCATTAACTGCTGCCTAGTGCGTAAATACTGTTTATGTTTTTTAGCTAAGTGAACTGGTAATCTTATCAAGCGAGACTGATTCATAATGGCTCTTTCAATCGCTTGCCTGATCCACCAGGTGGCATAGGTTGAAAAGCGTGCACCAACCTCAGGATCGAATTTCTCTGCTGCATGAATTAAACCTAAGTTTCCTTCTTCAATTAAATCAGCCATAGGTAAACCACGGTTGTTATATCGCCTTGCAATACAAACAACCAGCCTTAAATTCGCTTCAATGAGGTGAGATTTGGCTTGTTTATCCCCTGCGATGATTTTTTTAGCGAGCTCTTTTTCTTGCTCTGCTGTTAGCAATTTAATACGACTTATTTCAAGA
The DNA here is from genome assembly GCA_964535225.1 of Uncultured Candidatus Berkiella sp. GTDB lineage: Bacteria > Pseudomonadota > Gammaproteobacteria > Berkiellales > Berkiellaceae > Berkiella. The sequence goes on from CAZHSJ010000007.1 coordinate 15,114, forward strand.
ATATATTGATATATCGTGTCAAACTTTCGTGTAACGCCTTTCGTAAAACTAAGCATGTGCACGCCTCTTCATCACTTTTTGATTGTTCTACTACCTATGAGTTGTGATGAGGCGTTTTAGTTCAAAGAAAAAAACAAGAAATTTACACAGGTCGAGGTGGAAGTACATTCAGCGGATTAATCGGCTGACCATTTTTTCGTATTTCAAAATGCAATTTAACTTGGGGTGAATCAGAATTACCCATTTTGGCTATTTCCTGTCCTTTTATTACTACCTGTCCTTCCTTAACTATCAGCACACTATTGTGGCCATAGGCAGATAAATAAGTATCATCATGCTTTACAATCACTAATAAACCATAGCCTCGAAGACCATGGCCGCTGTAAACCACTTTGCCATCATGCGCACACAATACCGGCGTTCCAATTTTACCACCAATATCAATTCCTTTAGGGCCAATTGCTGTTGGGGAATAGGATTTTAGAATTTTACCTTTCACAGGCCACTGCCACGTATTTGCATGTGTACCTCCGGTTTTGGTTTCAGTCGTCGTTGGCCTTGCTATTGCAATTGGTTTAGTGGATTTTTCAGTTGCATATCCAGAGGGAGGATATTTTGGCTGCTTTAAGGAAATATGCTGCCCCGGATAAATAACATAAGGCGATGGTATGTGATTTGCTAAGGCTATATCACGATAATCCCGTCCATACCGCCAAGCAATTTCATAGAGGGTTTCACCACGGCGTACGATATGTGTCCCCTGCGTTACCGTTCGATATTCCCCTATGTCCGTAACAGGTGCAGCATCTTGCTGTTTAAAATAAGAACAACCTGAAAGTGCGACGAGTAATAAACAACCTACTATGCGTTGCCACATTTTCTTTACCTACTTATCCAAAACAGTAATAAAGTACTAAACCTATGCCTATTAACCCGATTGTTACCCACGCAATGGTATCAATGTACTCCATGACTAAAGGCTCAATCCGTTTCCCTATGCCTTTAATGCCCCAGACAACTACAAAAAAGCGAATCGTGCGGCCAAAAATCGATGCCACAAAAAAGGGCAGCAACGGCATCATGGTTACCCCCGCCGCAAGCGTAAATAATTTGTAAGGGATAGGGGTAAACCCAGCAACAAACACCGCCCAAAACCCATAGTGTAAAAACCAGGAAGCGACCTTGTCATAAGCCTCCTGATAACCAAATAAATCCAACAGGGGTTGGCCAATAAGCTCAAAAGCAAAAAAACCCAGCGCATAGCCCAACATACCCCCCAAAATGGAGGCGATTGTGGTAATTGTTGCATAATGCCAGGCTTTGGTTGGTTTGCTTAACACCATAGGTATAAGCATTACGTCAGGTGGAATGGGAAAAACAGACGATTCGATAAAGCTAACGCCCGCAAGGTAATAAGGCGCATGCCGGTGTTGCGACCACTTTATAACTTTGTCATAAAACTTTCGAAATATTGCCACGGGGTTCAGTCTGTTATCAAAAATGTCTCATTTTGACATATAAATTCAAAAATAAGAAACATCCTACCCAAAGGCATATACCTGTCACACTTAATCCAGACTACACCATGAGCACATTTAAGGGCGGTATAAACCAAAAGAACTATAGCTGAATATGCTTGGCCCAACTCGACAATGAATCTAAGGCTTTATAATCGGTTAAATCAATTTTAATCGGCGTAATAGAAACAAACCCATTGATTACGGCATGAAAATCAGTGCCCGGACCTGCATCCTGCTCAGCCCCAGCGGGCCCAACCCAATAAATTCGATTACCCCTGCCATCAAAACTTGGGATCATTTTTTCTGCAATATGACGGTGGCCTAATCTTGTAATTTGGATCCCTTTTAATTCAGCAAAGGGCTTATCTGGTACATTCACATTTAGAATCGTGTCTTTAGGTAACGGCTTTTTAATCATCGTTTCCAATAAAGTTTTGGCAATCATGGCTGCCGTTTCAAAATGGTTGTATTGAGGGGAGGGTAAATGATTAGGATGTCCTACCAAAGAAACAGCCATGGCGGGATAGCCCATAAATCGCCCTTCCATCGCAGCAGCAACAGTACCTGAATAGAGTACGTCATCTCCCAGGTTGGCACCTGCGTTAATCCCAGAAACAACCATATCGGGATGTTCGTCTAACCATCCGGTAATCGCTATGTGTACGCAATCTGTGGGCGTGCCATCCACGGCATAAAATCCATTAGGTTGTTTTTTTATTCGTAAGGGTAAGTCTAATGTTAAGGAATTGCTAGCAGCGCTTCTGTCTTTCTCTGGGGCAACTACCGTAATGTCAGCTAATTCTTTTAAAGCATTTGCAAGCGCCCAAAGACCAGGAGCATTTACTCCATCATCATTGCTCATTAATATTTTCATCATTCTCTTATACCTTGAAGCAGCACTACCGCATGCGCAGCAACCCCTTTATTTTCACCAATAGCGTCTAATTTTTCATGGGTAGTTGCTTTCACATTGATGCAATTAAGTGAAACTTGCAAATCATGCGCTAAAGTCTCATTCATTGCAGCAATATGTGGCGCCAGCTTGGGTGCCTGGCAAATAATGCTCACATCGACATTACCAACAGCATAACCACATGCCTTCACTTTTTCTAAAATATGTCTTAAAAACTGCCTGCTATCGTGATTTTTAAACCGTGGATCCGTATCTGGAAAATGCTTGCCTATATCGCCTAAAGCACATGCCCCTAACAAGGCATCGATAATTGCATGGATAACAACATCGCCATCAGAATGTGCAACAACCCCTTTTTCATGGGGAACTTTTACCCCACCTAACTTGATAAAATCTTTTGTCGGCGCATCCTCAAATCGGTGGATATCATAGCCATGGCCAATGCGCATCATACACTCACTTCCCTCATTGCCTCGAGCAAAAAGGAGATCTCAACCAAATCACTTTCATAGGTTAATTTCGGGTTAGGGTGATTCGCCACAACCAATTTTGATCTAAATCCAGCTGCTTCAATAGCACTGGCATCATCGGTTAAGGCGATCCCTTTTTGTTGGCACAAAATATGTGCCTCTAAGATTTTATTAAAACGAAACATTTGTGGTGTTAATGCGCGATATATATTCTCTCTCTCAAGAGTGTGCAAAATCGTGTTATCTTCAGCTTTTTTTAGCGTATCCGTTACTTTTGTTGCTAAGATCCCACCTATAGAATCATCTTTTAACTTTTCACAAAGCACTAATAAATCGTCTTCGTGTAAACAAGGTCTTACCGCATCATGGATGAGCACCCAATCATTTTCTTTGGCATAATCTTTTAACCAGCTTAGCGCATTCCATACGGAACCCTGTCTTGTTTTTCCACCTATAACCGTGTGAATACGGGGATGATTTGCAATGCTTAAAGCATTAAACCAATTATCTTGCGAAGACAAACTAACAACAATTTTACTGATCTCACTACGATCTAAAAATAGCGCCAAGGTGTGTTCTAATATTGTTTTACCATGAACGGATAAATACTGTTTTGGTGTGCTATCACCAAAACGCAAGCCTGTGCCTGTGGCAGGTATAATTAACCACTTCGCCACCGTCATTTAGGAACTATCCTTCATTAAAAACTGGTAAAATGACTCTCTTTGACGAATCATCCCCAAATCAGAGCGGGCGCGTTCTTCTATCGCCTCTAGTCGTAATTTAAGATCTTGCACTTCAGCTTCTAAAGTTTGGTTTCGCTCTTTTAACTTTGCAACCTTTTCTTGCTGCGCGGCCACTTCTTTTTTAAGCCCCGCTACTTGCACAATAGAGCCATTACCAATAAATAGTTTTGCTAAAAGCAAAAGAAAAAGTCCAGCCAACACAAAGGTTAATGCTTTCATTTGCCTATCCATCGAGTAAAAACACGGCTTCCTGCATATTTCCCCGAAGATGCATAGGCTATCCGTAATAACTGATTATACTTTGCTGTTCTATCTGAACGTGCAGGCGCCCCAGTTTTAATTTGCCCTACGCCTAAACCAACAGCCAAATCAGCAATAAAGGTATCTTCCGTTTCGCCTGAACGATGTGACACAATCGCATTATAATTGGCACCCTTGGCCATGTTAATGGCATCGATTGTTTCAGTCACTGTACCAATTTGGTTTAGCTTAATTAAAATGGCATTAGCGATATCTTTGGCAATACCATCTTTAAAAATTGCAGGATTTGTTACAAATAAGTCATCTCCAACAAGCTGCACCTTATTGCCCAACTGCGCCGTTAATTGCGCCCATCCTTGCCAATCATTTTCACTTAAACCATCTTCGATAGAGATAATAGGGAATGCGTTTACCCATTTGCTATATACATCACAAAATTGCGAAGCGCTCATGGTTTTGTTTTCTGATGAAAATCGATAGACGCCATCTTGGTATAGTTCACTGGCAGCAACGTCTAACCCTAAATAGACATCTGCGCCTGCTTTAAGACCTACATCACTGATAGCTTGCATGATCATTTCTAACGCGGCTTCATTGGAGCCAAGATCAGGCGCAAAACCACCCTCATCCCCCACATTCGTGTTCAGATTTTTTTGCTTTAACACCGCTTTTAAGCTGTGATAAATCTCAACACCATACCTTAGGGCCGTAGCAAAATCAGGCGCACCACTTGGGATAACCATAAATTCTTGCACATCAACGCTGTTGTCGGCATGTGCGCCCCCATTCAATATATTGAGCATAGGAACGGGTAAGCTGATCTCATCTTTAGAAAAAGTATGAAGGTATTGGTAAAGGGGGATCTGATGGTAAATTGCTGCTGCATTGCTGCATGCCATAGAAACAGCTAACGTCGCATTAGCGCCTAACTTTTCTTTATTAGCCGTTCCGTCAAGATCAACCAGCAATTTATCTATGCTTTGTTGTTCTAAAACCGAGTGGCCCTTCAATGTTGGGGCTATTTTTTCTTCAATATTAGCAACGGCTTTTAACACCCCTTTGCCTTTAAATCGATTTGCGTCTTTATCTCTAAGCTCTAAGGCTTCACGAGAACCCGTTGATGCCCCAGAAGGTACACAGGCTTTTGCAGCTTGACCGTTTTCAAGAATAACTTCTGCTTCAACGGTTGGAAACCCGCGGGAATCTAATATTTCTCTGGCAATTATTTTTTTTATGGTAGCCATGTGAAGTCCTAATTTTCTAAGCTGTTTTCTAAAAAGGGTTGCTGTTTAACACTGTTATCGATGGCTTTAAGGGTGGCTAATAATGTTTCCATCAAATGTAATGGCATTGCATTTGGCCCATCACTTAAGGCCTTCGCAGGATTAGGATGTGTTTCCATAAATAAACCACTTATTCCTGCTGCGACAGCGGCGCGCGCCAACACAGGGATAAATTCTCGTTGACCACCAGATGCATTGCCTTGCCCACCGGGTAGTTGTACAGAATGCGTTGCATCATACACAACCGGGCAACCAGTATTACGCATGACGCTCAGTGAGCGCATATCGGAAACTAAATTATTGTAACCAAAGCTCACCCCGCGCTCGCACACCATAATGGCTTCATTACCAGTTGATTTGGCTTTTTCCACCACATTTTTCATATCCCATGGCGCCAAGAATTGCCCTTTTTTAATATTAACGGGCTTATTCAAAGAAGCGACATTTTTAATGAAATTGGTTTGTCTGCACAAAAAAGCAGGTGTTTGCAAGACATCAACCACACTGGCAACTTCGGCTAAAGGCGTATCTTCATGCACGTCCGTTAACACAGGTACACCGACGTCTTTTTTAACCTTCTCTAATATTTTTAATCCTGTTTCTATGCCAAGGCCACGAAAACTATTTATTGATGAGCGATTCGCTTTATCAAATGACGATTTAAAAATAAAAGGGATCTGTAAACGAGAGGTAATGTCTTTCAGTATGCCTGCCGTTTCTAAAATTAAACTTTCACTTTCAATAACACAGGGGCCAGCTATTAAAAAAAATGGCGTTGTGTTATCGACACTAAAGTGGCACAGCTTCATGTGATGTGCTCCTTACTTCTTTTTTTTTTGATTGAAGATATGTATTGGCTGCCTTAATAAAGGAAATAAATAGAGGATGGCCGTTACGTGGCGTTGAGGTAAACTCTGGATGAAATTGGCAACCCACAAACCAAGGGTGATCTGCCAATTCTATCATTTCAACTAAGCTACCATCTTTAGATCGACCAGACACAACCAAACCAGCTCTAACTAATTTATCTAACAGGCGGTTATTAACTTCATACCGATGCCGGTGACGTTCTATAATCAACTCTTTAGCATAGCTTTCTTTTGCTTTGGTATTATCGCTAAGCATACATACTTGCGCGCCCAATCGCATGGTGCCGCCCAAATCTGAATTTTCATCGCGAAACTCTTTATTACCCTCTTTATTAACCCACTCTGTAATCAAGGCAATAACAGGATAAGGCGTTTCTTTATCAAACTCAGTGCTGTTAGCCGCGGGCATATTAGCTTTGTGTCTTGCAAACTCTATCATCGCGGTTTGCATGCCAAGACAGATCCCTAAAAAAGGAATATGGTTTTCTCTTGCATATTGGCAAGCCATAATTTTGCCTTCAACGCCGCGATTTCCAAAGCCTCCCGGAATTAAAATGGCATCCAGCCCTTCTAACAAACTGGTGCCTTTGCGCTCGACTTCTTCTGATTCAATATAAACAATGTCGACTTTCGTTAGGGTTTGTAGTCCTGCATGAATTAAGGCTTCATTTAATGATTTATACGCATCGACGAAATTAACATATTTCCCCACCATCCCAATTTTTACGCGCTCTTTGGGATTGTTTAATCGTCTCACCACTTCTGTCCAATCACTGAGATCGGCCTCTTTCGCAGTAAGGCCTAATTTTTCGATGACGATTTGATCTAAATGTTGACGATGTAATTCTTGTGGAATTTGATAAATAGTAGGCACATCAACCGAGGTAATAACCGCACGCTCTTCCACGTTGGTGAATAAGGCTATTTTACTACGTTCGCTTGGGGGCAAATCACACTCGCATCGACAAATAAGAATGTCGGGTTGTATACCAATAGAGCGTAATTCTTTTACCGAATGCTGTGTTGGTTTTGTTTTTATTTCACCAGCAGTGGGTAAATAAGGGACTAAAGTTAAATGGATAAATAAGGAACGTTGCACCCCTAATTCAGATCGCAATTGTCTGATGGCTTCTAAAAAGGGCAACGATTCAATATCCCCTACGGTGCCGCCAATTTCGACCATGGCTATATCAGCCCCATTGGCCGCTTTTAGGATGCGTGATTTAATTTCATCAGTAATATGAGGGATGACTTGAACGGTAGCCCCTAAATAATCACCACGCCGTTCTTTTTGAATCACCTCGGCATATATACTCCCTGTTGTCACATTACTTTTTCGAGACATGGTGGTACGCACAAAGCGTTCATAGTGGCCTAAATCGAGATCCGTTTCAGCCCCGTCTTGGGTCACATACACTTCGCCGTGTTGAAACGGGCTCATGGTCCCAGGATCGACGTTGATATAAGGATCTAGTTTTAATAATGTTACCGATAAGCCACGTGATTCTAGAATGGATGCTAAGGAAGCAGCAGCAATACCTTTACCAAGGGAGGAGACTACGCCACCCGTCACAAATATAAAGCGCGTCATGAATAACCTTAATTCTGTATGAATAGTAAGTGCGTAATTAAGTACTAGGACGGGAAGACATTTTAACAGAAAACAGAACAATTACCAAGGTAATATTTAGCTATATTACTCTATAGTTTTTCAAAGCAATACCCGTCTTCATCCGCCTGCTCTACCTGCCATCCCTTTGTAATCAGTAGCCCAGCAACGCCAACGAGTGTCTCTTCATAGTAAAAAAGGGGAAGCGTCTTTCTTTCCCAAGGCGGGATCTGGACAGCATGGAGAATTTTTTTTAGGGCTTTAGAGTTTTGTTGTTTATCTAAATAACATCTTTCCCCACCCTGGCGGTAAGCAATGCGTATCGGTTTATTATTCAGTTTTGATTTGCTAAGCCCCTTCCCTTTAACCAAGGCGGCACGCCAACATTGTCCGTCCTCTAAGATAATCGGCTGTTGAAGATCCCAGTCATAAGTTTTTTTGTTATCAACGCTTTTCTTAAGCGGTAATAAATAGATAAGTTCTTGGTATCGCCTTAATTCCCAATTGCCCCAACTGATCATGGGATTTGCCTCTTTTTTGGCAAAGAGCAGTTGGTGTAACATCGTTTGGCATTTGGCAAAATTGGGTAAAGTTACCTGATGCGTGCTTAACCAATGCCTTAAAATAAAGGCTTGTTTTTGCACATCACGTAATTTAAGTTTTGGCACAGTCAGGGTTTTAGGGAAAGCGCCTAAGCAATCGGCAACTTCTTGCTCAAGATAGCCATTTAATACCCCTAAGGCAGCTTGGCAATGTAATGCACTTCTGGCGATACATCGTGTTGTATTAGGTTGAATGTCATTTAACGGTTTTAATAGTTGTTGACGAATTGCATTTCGGCGCAAATGAAGCTGTAAATTTGAGGGATCCTCAATCCAGGATAAATTGTGTAAAGTGGCATATTCAGCAATATTTTCTCGACTTAAGGTTAACAAAGGCCTTGCTAACTTTCCCTTTGCAAAGGGTTTTATTGGTGCAATGCCCGCTAAGCCTTTGATGCCACTACCCCGCATCATCTGTAACAGAAAAGTTTCCGCTTGATCATCTTCTGAATGCGCAGTGAGCAGATAGGTATTTTCGTCAACGAGTGATGCCATTGCTTTATATCGATGCACTCTGGCTTTCTCTTCTAAGCTTTCACCCGGTAAGATTTTTAGCGATAAAGTCAGGACTTCTAGGGGAATATCATATTCTTCACAGATTTTAGTTACCGCTAAAGCCCAATCCTGTGCTAATGCTTGCAGCCCATGATTTACATGAACGGCACTTAAGGTGTATGAAAAGCGGGGTTTTAAGGCGTTGAGTGCATGCAGCAACACGCGAGAGTCACGCCCCCCACTGAAAGCCACAAGCAATCTATACTGTGGTGGTAGGGTACTCAACCACTTATTCAATGTTTCAGTGACAATGTGCACACTATCCTCGTGGTTAGTCTTCTCCCAACGCCATCCACCGTTTATAGCGCTGATCGACTAATTTATCTTTGGGGATATTTTTGACGAGTTGTAAATTTTTCACCAAATGTGATTTTAAGGAAGCCGCCATTTTATCCACATCACGATGTGCCCCGCCTAACGGCTCTGGCACAATACCATCAATGAGGCCAAGCGCTAACAATCGTTCAGCAGTAATCCCCATAATTTCAGCAGCGTCACTTGCTTTCTCTGCACTTTTAAATAGAATCGTTGCGCAGCCCTCGGGCGAGATAGTTGCATAATAGCTGTACTGCAACATCAGTACTCTATCTCCTACGCCAATACCTAAGGCGCCACCCGAACACCCTTCACCAATAACGACCGAAATAATGGGCGTATTTAACTTGGCCATTTCATAGAGGTTGCGCGCAATCGCTTCGCTTTGACCACGTGCTTCGGCATCGATACCAGGATAAGCGCCGGGTGTATCAATTAAAGTAATAACCGGCAAAGCAAATTTTTCTGCTAAATCCATTAACCGTTTTGCTCTGCGGTAACCTTCAGGATGTAACATCCCAAAGTTTCGATAAATCTTTTCTTTGGTATCACGGCCTTTTTGCTGTGCAATAACCATAACGGGATCGTTGTTTAACCTTGCAATGCCGGCAACTAAGGCATGATCATCGGCGAAAGTTCTATCACCATGGAGCTCGTCAAAATCGGTAAAGATTCTGGATATATAATCAAGTGAGTAAGGCCTTAAAGGATGTCGCGCTAATTGGGTAATTTGCCACGCCGTTAAATTTTTAAAAACGCTGGCGGTTAAATCTTTGCTCTTGGCCTGAAGTCTTGAAATTTCTTCTCCAATATTGATTTCGGTATCCGTGCCAACGAGCCTTAAGGCTTCTATCTTTGCATCCAGCTCTGCGATGGGTTGTTCAAAATCTAGATAATTAGGATTCATCTATTTCATTCCTAATGAGATAATAAGGTTAATGTTTTATCTAAATTGGGTGGGCAGCTTGCTTATTTTTGATATGAAAAACAACGGTAAAGATATTTAGTATAGCATTCTGGCAGCAATCCAACCAATATTTTAAAAATTTATTTCCGTTTCGTGAAAAAATTTTAATAATCCCTTGTAATTCCACGATTATATTGTCATATTCTTTAAATGAATACTGACACGATTCAAATAAGTGACTTGTTTATATAGGGAACTTGTTAGAATTAGTATTCAAACTAAGTTTAACTTTAGACCATTCAGGAGTGTTTCTAGATGAAACGGACGTCCAAAAAAGCTCTAGCTCTCGCTGCTGCTGCAGCTGCACTCTTTGCAACAGGTTGTTCAACAATGTGTGGTGAATCACATGAAGCTTTAGTTAAGTGCGCAGGATCAAATGCGTGCAAAGGCTCAAGCGAATGCGCTACACCTGACAATTCTTGCAAAGGTCGTAACGGTTGCAAAGGCAATGGTTGGTCATATATGACCAGAGGTGAATGCACCAGCTCAGGCGGCACAATCGTAGATTAATCCGCTTTGAGTTCTAAGGCAATAAACTTCGGTTTATTGCCTTAGTCATTTTTAAACCCTTCTCCAAGTGGTCCAGCATGCGCAGTCATAATACAACACAAGATGCCTTTTCTTATTTAGGTTTTGGTCTTGGTTTAAGAACAGATCATTACATCGACATTATTGAACAACGCCCCGCGATTGATTGGTTTGAAATCTTAACAGAAAATTATTTGGTACCTGGCGGTAAGCCATTGTATTACTTAGACAAAATTAGAGAACACTACCCTATTGTGATGCATGGTGTATCCATGTCTTTAGGTAGTACGGATCCTTTAGATTTACATTATTTACAGCAAGTTAAAGATTTAGCACATCGCGTAGAAGCAAAATGGGTTTCTGATCATCTTTGCTGGACAGGTGTGTCACAAAAAAATATGCATGATTTGCTTCCCCTGCCCTACACAGAGGAAGCTTTAAAACATGTGGTTGGTAAAATTAAACAAGCGCAAGATTTCCTAAATAGGCAATTGCTTATAGAAAACGCATCGAGTTATGTAACCTATTCAAGCTCAGTGCTCACTGAATGGGATTTTTTAAGAGAAATTGCCATTCAAGCAGACTGTAAAATACTGCTGGATATAAATAACATCTATGTAAGTTCTTTTAATCATGGTTTTGATCCGGTTGAATATTTGGATGGGGTCCCCAAGGACAGGGTGCAGCAATTCCATTTAGCGGGTCATACCAATAACGGCGATCATATCATTGATACGCACGATCACCCGGTGATCAATCACGTGTGGGATCTGTATGCTAAAGCCCTTGAGCGCTTTGGCAAAGTTTCTACCATGATTGAACGCGATGATCATATTCCTGAACTTCCAGTTTTATTAGCAGAACTAGAACACGCCAAAACCATTGCGCAACGTGTATTTGAGGAAGATTATGTCAGCGCTTGATACCTTGCAAAACGAATTTCAAGATTATTTAATTACTGGAAATAATAAAGTTTTGCCAAGCATCGCAAAAGACGAACGCGTCAGCGCACAAAGACGATTGCAGATCTACTTTGATGCCTATCGAATACGTTTGTTAGAAATTTTGCAGCTGGATTTTCCTAAAACCCATACCTTAATGGGAGATGAGGCTTTTGCGAAGGCCTTTGAACAATATCTATTCACTTATCCTTCTAAACACTTTTCGGTTCGTTATTTTGGTCAGCGATTTAGCCACTTTTTAGCAACCGAGCAGCCTTATGCGGATGTGCCTGTATTAGCTGAAATGGCTTTATTTGAATGGTTGGTAAGCTCAACGTTGGATGCTAAAGATGATGTTATCATAACCCAACAAGATCTCTCTCAGATAGCGCCACAGAATTGGGCAGATCTACAATTTCGCTTTCATCCTAGCGTGGTAAGCCATGTTTTCCATTGGGATACTCCACAATTATGGCAAGACATCGAGCAAGAAAAGGATCCACGTGATCCTAAACTACAATCTTCCCCAATTCGCTGGTTATTTTGGCGTAAAGGGTTACGCAGTTTGTTTCAATCTTGCACACTGACTGAAAACATCTTGTTTGAGGCGGTGCTAGACAATAAATCTTTTGCACAAATCTGTGAAACACTTATCGATACCGTTGATCAGGAAGCTATTCCCATGACGGTTGCGCAAACTTTGTTTAAGTGGATTAATGAAGAAATGATTTCGCAAGTGACCCTTCAAAGCTAAACTACTTATCAATTAAGGTATTTCTCGTAAACGATCAGACAAAGTGAATCGTGCCCGACTTCTGGGCTATGATGGTAAATACGCATGCTGGGCTAAAACTTTTTTGATCGCGCATGTTTGTCATTTGCGGTTTGTTTTTGCTCAGCCTCTTTGGCGTTTTCGCCTGTTTTTAGTTCCGATTCTATTTTTTTAACAATAATTTTGCCCGGTGTGCCTTTGGTATTTAAGGAAGTATTAATCGCATGGTATGGATATTCCCCAGCCTGTTGCGGGCTAAAATGCCATTGCATTTTACTGTTAGGGTTTATCACCATGCTTTGTTGCGTCATGCTGGAGGTACCTTGCACGGAGCGTGTCAGCACTTTTTGCCCGAAATCACCATAGTCAAAGCTGATGCTATCATTACCAACATTGTTAATAACCAATAAATAATCTTGGCCACTATCTAAGGTGATATCTTGAGGGGAGAAAATAGGCGCTTGCGCTGAGCCAATTATTTTAATATCTATTAATATCGGCTCAGCAGCAAACAGCGAGGGGATCAGAAGTAAATTTGTTAGCGTTACTAAAATCCTTTTCATGATGTTATCCTATATTTATTTTAGCCACATTATTAGCTTGTTCTTTAGGTTGGTATTTCGCTATTTCATCTTTACTCAGTT
>CAZHSJ010000008.1:0-27442 GCA_964535225.1 Uncultured Candidatus Berkiella sp.
AATTGAATCTCTTCTTGTGCTAAAAAGTGTGATGGCCAAACAGCGGAATTAGGTTTAAATCGCTCGGTCTTTATTTGCCTTAACATCCAACCTTGATGCGCTTTAATAAAGTCTAGTACTTCTCTATTTTTAATTCTTTTGGTGGGTGCAACTACGTCAAACCCACCTTGCCGATAAGACATATGTAGGCGCTTCGCGCGCGCGCTTCTGCGCAAACGAAAAGGTAAGGCATGAGTATGAAATTGAATAAATGGCATAACCTAAATAATAATTTATAATGGCAAAAGGACGTAAATAATATGTGGGGATACCTTAATGGGATTACTGGTCGATGGCAAGTGGCAAGATAAATGGTACGACACGGGCAAAACCAAAGGCGAATTTGTTAGGGAACAAAGTCAGTTTAAAAATTGGATCACCCCCAACGGGCAGCCTGGCCCCACCGGGAAGGGGGGGTTTGAAGCGCAAAGTGGTCGATACCATTTATATGTTTCTTATGCCTGCCCTTGGGCTCACCGCACCCTGATTTTTCTCGCGATTAAAGATCTCTACAAACATATTTCTGTTAATGTGGTTCATCCTCATATGTTAGACCATGGCTGGGCTTTTTCTCCTGATAATGCCTCGCTACAAGATCAACTATTTGGTGCCCGCTATTTATATGAGATTTATACCAAAGCAGATCCGCACTATACCGGGCGGGTAACCGTCCCAGTGCTATTCGATAAACAGCAAAATACCATTGTTAGCAATGAATCTGCAGATATCATTCGTATGCTTAATAGCGCTTTTAATCATATTACGCATAACATTCAAGATTATTATCCTCCCATCAATCAAAGAGAAATTGATGAGGTTAACCAGTTTGTTTATGAAAACATTAATAATGGTGTTTATCGATGCGGATTTGCAACAGCACAAGACGCTTATGAGACAGCTTTCGATAAATTATTTAAGGCGCTAGATGAAATAGAAAAACGCATAGAAAATAATGGGTATTTAATTAAAGATCTGTTGACAGAAGCCGATTGGCGTTTATTTACAACGCTGATTCGTTTCGATGCAGTTTACTATTCTCATTTCAAATGTAATTTACGCCTGATTAAAGATTATCCCGCCTTGTCAAATTATGTTAAGCAACTTTACCGCTATCCTGGCATTGCACCAACGGTACATCTTGATCATATTAAAGCCCACTATTTCTTTAGTCATAAACATATCAATCCAACACAAATAATTCCTAAGGGCCCTATTTTGGACTGGCAGTAATTTGTATTATAGTGGGATATTTTTTAGCTCAAGCATAACCTATGGCTAGTAATTCCTCCTATATACGGCCTTTTTTAAAATGGCCCGGCGGCAAGTTTCGGCTTTTACCGACATTGCAACATCATTTGCCAAATACACCTATTCTGGTTGAGCCTTTTGTTGGGGCAGGATCGTTGTTTTTAAACACGGCTCACAAACAGGTAATTGTGAATGATATCAATTCTGATTTGATCAACTTGTTTCAAATAGTTCAAAACGCTAGTGAAAAACTTATCCTGGATGCCAAAAAATTCTTTGTTTCTAAAAATAATCAAAAGCAAGCGTACTATCGGCTTCGAGAGCGTTTTAACAATGCTAAAACACCGTGGGAACGTGCTATTTTATTTCTTTATTTGAATCGTCATGGCTATAACGGCTTATGTCGCTACAATGCCAAAGGTATTTATAATGTACCTTTTGGCGACTACAAACGTCCCTACTTTCCGCTTAATGAGCTATTATTTTTTCATAAGCGATCGCAACAAGTTTCTTTTCATAGTGAAGATTATACTGCGTTTTTAAAACCCTTTTTAAAGTACCCAAAACGCAAACTTGCGAAAATAACCTTTTATTGCGATCCCCCTTATGCGCCTTTAAGTAAAACCGCAAATTTTACGGGTTATTCTCATGTACCCTTTTTAGAAAGCGATCAATCCCAACTTGCCGAGTTTGCACAGGACTTAAGCAAAAGGGGTGCCACTGTGTTGATCAGCAATCACAATACCCCCTTTACACAGGAAATTTATCAAAAGGCAGTGTGCGTACAAGTGGAGGTGAGGAGATCAATTAGCTGCAATATTAACACGCGCCATAAAGTATCTGAGCTTATTGCCTGCTTTTTACCCAGGTAAGGGCTTTTGCGTTTATGCTGCGTTATAGCACTAAGTGCTATAACGCAAACATGGTATTAGGATTTTGCTTGCTGCAGTTTAACTAAATCATCGACGACTTTAATAACGTCTTCTTCAGAGCCGGCATATCTTACTGCAGTCATAAAAATGCCCTTAGGCCCTTGCACAATTACACATGGAACCGCTGTCACTTTATATGCTTGCGAAATACTATTTGCCCATTTTTGTTTGCGTGTAACATCAAATGAATCAAAGGATTTATTAAAATCTTGTTCCGAGATCCCCATGGTTTTAAAAAATTGGCGCAGGGAATCTTGAGAGCTATCTTTTATTCTTTCAGTTTGAATGGCATCAAATAGGGCTGCGTGAATTTTATCATCCGCTTTAAGATCAACCCCAGTGTAATACGCCTTGGTTAGGGTAGACCAGGTTGGATGAAACTCTACCGGAACGCGCTGAAATTCAACATTTTCTGGTGATGCTTTACGCCATTTTTCAATATAAGGATCTAATTTAAAGCACCAAGAGCAACCATAACTAAAAAACTCCATGACTTGAACTTTACCATTGGCTTCTTTCATAAGATCTTTAACCAGATCATTGTCCGCTACGGCTTTGGGAAGCCGCTGATAATGCTTGCCTTCAATATAAGGTCCTGGTGGCGTTTGCGCATACGCCGAATAAACCACCATCACCCCTAAAATTAAGAGGGCAACATAGAGCATTCCGCCAAGTGTTCTCATTCGAGCTCTCCTTAACTTAAACCTTCAATATAACTGCTAACCGCTTTTATTTCCTCGTCACTCATCCGGTGACTAATGGATTCCATCATCTCGTTAGGGCTATTCTTTCGTTTACCATCTCGAAAGGCAATTAGCTGGTTTTCAATATATATCGCATGCTGCCCAGCAAGCTTAGGAAATCTTGCAGGTTCATTCCCTTTACCTTCAGGTCCATGACATGCAAGACATGCGGTTACACCCGTTTGGACATTGCCGCCTCGATAAATTCTTTGCCCTAGAGCAACATAAGCATTTTGTGCTTTGCCCATGGTTTGGGTTTGGCCTGCATAAAACGCGGCGAGATCAGCGATATCTTGATCACTTAAATTTGCCACCATGCCATACATCGAAGCTTCGAAACGTGGACCTTTTTCACCAGCGCGATAATCTTTGAGTTGCTTAACCAGGTAATTTTCATATTGTCCCGCGATCTTGGGCCAGTTAGGTACAGTACTATTTCCGTCGTTCCCATGGCAAGCAACACAGGTTTGGGTTTTATCTTTCCCTGCTTGGGCGTTACCTACCAATACGGGATCGCTCGTCGAAAAGGGCGCATGAGCTGGCACTTCAGCCTGCGCTGTGCCCGAAGCGGCGGCATTATCTTGTTTTTTAGCTGCTTCACTCTCTTTTTCACCGCTTTTTGAGGCCGCTTGCTTGTCTGTTTGTCCTGCTTTGACCACATCATTGGCAGCTTCGCTGCTATCAGCTGCTTTAGCAGGCGTTTTACTCTCTGCAGCCATCACAGAGGCATTTAATAAGAGCGCTACGATAAGAGCCAATCCACTTTTCATCATTTCTGTCAATCCGTGTTCCTGTGAGGTGTTCAGTTGAATTTAGGTATATTTGCTAGTGTTTACTTGCTAACCCATGCTAAGATAAACCCAGCTAAAAAGAATGCCAACTTATACCAACAACCATAGAGTTCGGTCAATAACAGTCTGAAGGTTGTTTTGCTAGCATATTAATAAAACGGTGCATGTGATATGGACGCTGATTCGACTTACCCCCACCCACAGCACTTCGATTTTTCCCGTGTTGAATTTATGAAGAGCGCCCCCTCAATAAGCCAAAGCCCTGAGGATGTAGGCATTGAGGTTGCCTTTGTCGGTCGCTCCAACGCAGGGAAATCAAGCGCAATTAACGCCATCGCTGGCAAAGCCAGCCTCGCCCGCACCAGCAAAACACCAGGCCGGACCCAACTGATTAATTTTTTTAAAATCGATGAGCATCGCCGATTGGTCGATCTCCCTGGCTACGGTTATGCCAAAGTACCACAGCGGGTTCAAAAGCAACTAGAAGAAATGTTAACTACTTATTTAAGCCAACGCCATTGCTTACAAGGATTGTTGTTGTTAATGGATATCCGCCATCCTTTAATGCCACAAGATAAACAATTAATTCATTTTGCCAATGATTTGGAGCTACCCATTCATGTCCTTTTAACCAAGTGCGATAAACTTAAACGCGGCGCAAGCCAAAACACTTTGCTGCATACGCGGCATGCCTTGAGTAATTATCCTAAGGTTAGCGTTCAAACCTTTTCTGCTTTACACCGCTTTGGTTTAGAAGAGGTTTATCAAAAACTAGATGAGTGGTTTAATTTTGATGATGGCATTGGTGCTTCAAATCGAAATTTTTCTTAAGTTACCCTTTGCCTTCAGTCTTTTCCTTCCCACCCATAAAAGCAAAAGGGATTAAGAATTGCTTTTTCCCATAGCTTATTGCGCTCAACAGGCTGCAGATCGGCCTCCTCACATAGCTTCACCCAATTATCTTTTATGATGGCGACCTGATTATTAATCATCTCATTTGCTTTTTCGGGGGTAAGTAAAAAATGTTCGCATATGCTCAGTACATTTCTCAGTGTCGACGCATTTCCTTTTATACCATCAAGAGACATCGCTTGTGTTGCTTCTTGGCCTGCTCTTAATTGGGGTAATAAATCATAGGCCGGCGTTAAATTTAAATCCTTCCCATTCCAAAAAGCACTATGATTTCTTGCATGATCATCCGTATTTCCCATTAATACATTAAAAATAATTCTTTGATATAACTCCATCAGATCTTCTTTAGGGTATTGGAACCTGGTTCTTATTATTTCAGCCAAGTCAATATAACTTGCATATCTCGCTTCTAATTCATTTAGCCCCAACAAACTTAAACCGCTTAACAAAAGATGTCTATTTATGTCTTGTTTATGGACTGTCCGATCAAATCTTTGAACAAGTAGGATGTTCTTTCGTAGGACGGATCTCAGTTGAACTTTTGGTACATTTAATGAAACTAAATTCGCCATCCGCATACAAATATATTCCGCCTTTATTATGTCGTATATATCGGATGATAGAGAAAACTTTGCGAGGTAGTAATTACTGCCCTCATTAATTAAACACTTTGGCCTGGCACCACCGACACTCGTCCCTTGTAAAAGCGCTTTACCTAGTGCAGGTGCGATAAAAAGTCCCCTTTCAAGCCTATGAGCCGCATCCATTAATTCAGGTAAATTAAGGTCACCACCAATTCTTGCTCTGTATTCTGAATTAGATTCTTGAAAATCTAAGGCGCCAACCCTGTTACTTCCAGACAAAAGCATATAGTCTAGCTCATCGGCATTTAGCCCAGGATACTCGTGAGAAATTACTCTGCGTCCCCAAGCATCAGGCGCTGCATCTCTTAAACAAGAATGTATGTTATTTAAACCCATTGGTTCAAAGGTACCTGTTTGTAAGGGTAGTTCAAAAGGAGACAAACTGATTGCATTTTCTCTCTCT
This sequence comes from Uncultured Candidatus Berkiella sp., assembly GCA_964535225.1. Classification (GTDB taxonomy): domain Bacteria; phylum Pseudomonadota; class Gammaproteobacteria; order Berkiellales; family Berkiellaceae; genus Berkiella. Next base: position 5,713 of record CAZHSJ010000008.1, read on the forward strand.
CTATAACTCTTACCGTAGGTGAAGAAGAACTTTCCATTTCGTTTTTCGACTAATCCTGCAACAACGGGATCGTTTTGATTAGGCAACCAAACCCAGACATATGCTTTGGCTGCAGGTCTTTTATTAAAATTCATCATCAAGCTCTATTTTTTTACGACCTGCGCGTTTTGGCAAAATTGCGCTGATAGTTGTGATTCGATTTGCTGTCATTCTTAAATCTCCTTCCTCAGCAAAAAAAGGAATTTGTAAAATAGTTGCCGCTTCTAATACTGTACCAATTGCAACTTTTGCATTTCCTTTTTCAATACCAATAACGGTTAAACGGCTCACATTTAAACGTTGTGCTAACTTCTGCTGTGACATATTTTGCTCAATGCGTGCAGATTTAATCGCTTTTCCGATAGTTTGCAAGCCAAGCTTTGTTATTCTGGAGATGGGTTGATTTACACGAGACATGTATAGCAAACCTTACTTTATCCAACTTAAAGTATATTATATCATACATTACACTAAATGGCAGTCTCCCTAAAAGCAAAAAAAAGCCCCGAAAGGGTTCGGGGCGTAACGTGCCCGGCCCTGGGGGAAAGCCGAGCGAAAACTGTTTAGGTTTTTGACTCTGGCTTTTACAAAGAGTTCGTATTTTTTATTTTATACTGACTATACTTATAGTGATTAAAAGGCAACAAAATCCAAAATTTGAATGCGAAGCGTTTAACGCAATGCAGTCAATTTTTGGATGAGGCGCCAAGTGAATGAATCCCCAGGAGTGGACGCAGGCAACAACTTGTCTTGCCGAAGCTTTAGCGTAGGCAGAAATCCAAAATTTGAATGCGAAGCGTTTAGTGGGCTTGTTCCCAATTGGGTCCTACCCCTATACCCACATCCAGAGGTACTGATAATTTCACTGTATTTTGCATACAATCTAAAATTAACGCCTTGGCTTTTTCTGCTTGTTCACTTTTTACTTCAAACACCAGTTCGTCATGTACTTGCATCAGCATTTTGATATCTTCATTATGTTTAATCTGATGGTGTACGGCTATCATGGCTTTTTTAATAATGTCTGCGGCTGTTCCTTGCATGGGCGCATTAATCGCGGTACGCTCGGCGGCCTTTTTTCGCCCCATATGTTTAATGTTTATATCTGGCAAATATAGCCTACGGCCAAAAAGCGTTTCCACAAAGCCGTTTTGTGCGGCCACTTCGCGTGTCGCTTTCATATAGCGCATCACACCAGGGTAGCGACTAAAATATAAATCAATATATGCTTTAGCTGCCTTTTGATCAATATCCAATTGCCTTGCTAAACCAAAGGCACTCATTCCATAAATTAAACCGAAGTTAATTGCTTTTGCGCTTCTTCTTTGATCAGGGGTTACTTTATCTAAGGCAACACCAAATATTTCACTGGCTGTAAATCTGTGAATGTCTTGCTTATCACAAAAAGCAGCGAGCAAGCCTTCATCTTTTGAAAGATGTGCCATAATTCTTAATTCGATTTGAGAGTAATCCGCCGAAATTATTACCTTTCCCTTTGGTGCAATAAAGGCTTGACGAATTTTGCGCCCCTCTTCAGTTCTAACAGGAATATTTTGCAAATTAGGATCAGTCGAAGACAGTCTGCCTGTAGCGGCAACGGCCTGATGATAAGACGTATGCACGCGCTGCGTTTGTGGATTAATTTGCTCCGGCAACTTATCGGTATAGGTAGATTTTAATTTGCTTAAAGTGCGATGCGATAAAATTAATTTTGGCAGCTCATAATCATGGCTAAGCTCTTGCAGCACGCTCTCTGCCGTAGATGGAGCCCCTTTGGGGGTTCGTTCGATAATGGGCAACTTCAGTTTTTCAAAAAATATTTCTTGTAATTGTTTTGGAGAGCCCAAGTTGAACTCCTGCCCTGCTAAAATATAGGCTTGGTCTTCAATTTTTTGAAGTTCTATGGCTATATGTTTGCTTTGTTCTTTAAGTTTTTGCGCATCGATAGCAATGCCATGCTCCTCCATTTGCCACAACACCTCTACTAATGGCAGCTCTATTTCCTGATAAACGCTCTCAAGTATGGGGATCTGTGAAAGCTTGGTGTTCAATACATGAGAGAGGCGCAAGGTAATATCTGCATCTTCAGCCGCATAATCTGTTGCAATTTTCACTTCGACTTTATCGAAAGTAACTTGCTTTGCGCCCTTGCCCGCGACTTCTTCAAATGTCGTGGTCTGATAATTTAAGTAATTTGTTGCTAAGCTATCCATATCATGGCGCTCTATGCTGTTATACACATAAGAAGCTAACATAGAATCTGCGACTATACCCTTAAGCCTAATCCCATAACGAGCAAACACATGCATATCAAATTTAATATTTTGCCCAATTTTTCCAATAGCAGGATCTTCTAATAAGCTTTTTAACTTCTCTAACACCCAGCTTCTTTCTAATTGCGCCGGGCAATCGGGATAATCATGTGCTAGGGGAATATAAAAGGCTTCGCCTTCTTCTATTGCAATAGAGATCCCAACACAATTTGCCTGCATCGGATCTAAATTATCCGTTTCAGTATCAATGGCAAAACGCTCAACCGCTTTTAATTTTTCAAGCAAAATGAGAAAATCTTTTTGCTCGAAAACACTGTGGTAAGTCCCTTTTTCTTTTTTAAAAGGGGTATTAATTGGGTTTTCAATCGTTTTTTCTTTAGTCTCTACGCCCTTTTGATATTCTTTTAACCAGGTTTTAAACTCCATGGTTTGAAGAAGACTAATGAGCGCAGGCTCATCAACTGGTTTCATTAAGAGTGATTCTGGTGTAAAACTTAAGTCCAGATCTCTTTTTACGGTAACTAATTGTTTACCAAGCGGTAACTCCTTCAAATGTGCACGCAGGTTTTCACCAATTTTTCCCTTAATATCATCTGCATGTTGTATAACGCTATCAAGCGACCCATATTCTTGTAGCCATTTCACGGCAGTTTTTGGTCCCACCTTGGGAATGCCTGGCACATTATCAACCGAATCACCCATTAACGTTAAATAATCTACTATTTGTGTTGGTTTTACTCCAAATTTTTCAACAACGCCATTTTCGTCCAAGCGCGTTCCGGTCATGGTGTTTACTAAAGTAACATCATCATCAACAAGCTGAGCTAAGTCTTTATCACCCGTTGATATCACTGTTTTTAACTGATGATCAGATCCCACTTTTGCCAACGTTGCAATCACATCGTCTGCTTCTAAACCTTCAATCGCTAATAAGGGAAAACCCATGGCGCGAATAATGTTATGCAGTGGTTCGATTTGTACACTTAATTCTTCTGGCATCGCCGGGCGATTCGCTTTATACGCAGGATATAGTTCATGACGAAAATTTTTGGATTTTGTATCGAAAATCACCCCTACATAATCAGGCCTTTCCTCTGCCATGAGTTTACGCAGCATGTTTATCACGCCATAAGCTGCGCCCGTGGGCATGCCTTTAGAATTTGTTAAGGGTGGCAGCGCATGATACGCTCTAAATAAATAGGATGAGCCATCGACTAATACTAACTTTTTAGCGCCCTTTTTATCTTTATTCATCTTTTAACCAATCCTCTAGTTTATTTAAGCGAAGCATGACTTCGCCTCTTTTTATCGCCACTGTAAGCGCTTCGGGCTCCCCAACAACCACGACACACATTTTTCCTCTTGTCATGGCGGTATATAGTAAATTTCTTTTTAACATAATTCGTTGGCTCATTGATAAATTTACCACGACTGCTTTATATTCTGAGCCTTGTGATTTATGCACGCTAATCGCATACGCCAACCGTAGCTGCTCAAGTTCTTTATATTGATATTCTATGGGCGTTTTATCAAAGATCACCACAAATTTTCTCAGATTGTTATCAATTTTTTGCACTTTACCTACGTCACCGTTAAACACATTTTTTTCATAGTTATTAACGATTTGAATTACCTTATCCCCCACTCTGAGCACAAAATGATTATGTTTCATTTCAGGCTTACTTTGGGCAGGGGGATTCAATTTTTCTTGTAGCAGAATATTTAAGTTATCCACCCCCAAGGGACCGCCATTCATGGGGGTGAGCAACTGAATGTCCTCAAGCGGTGAAAAACCAAATCGTGCGGGTAGGCTCGTTACGATTAAATCAACAATTTTTTGTTGTTGTTCTTGCGGATTATGCGATCGAATCAAGAAAAAATCTCTTGCCTCATTTTTATCAACATGAGGCATAAGCCCCTCGTTAACGCGATGCGCATTAACAATAATTTGGCTACTCGCCGCCTGGCGAAAAATGGTTTTCAATGCAAAATAAGGAATTTTACCTGATTGGATAAATGATTTAAGGACATCCCCAGGCCCTACGGCAGATAACTGATCAACATCGCCCACAAAAATAATTTGTGAATCCTCCTTTAGTGCCTGAACGATACTGGCACAAAGCGGTACATCCAACATCGAGGATTCATCGATGATAATCACATCATATGGCAAGGGTAATTGTTGATGATATCCAAAGGTTTGCGTAAAGGGATCATATTCTAACAACCGATGAATCGTTTTGGCCATGTGGCCAGTTGATTCACTCATTCGCTTTGCCGCTCTTCCGGTTGGCGCCGCCATGGCAACCGATTTATCCTGTTTTAAAAATACTTTAAGTAGTATTTTAATTAACGTGGTTTTACCTACACCAGGTCCACCTGTTAGCACAAAGACTTTAGACTGTAGCGCAATCAAGGCCGCTTGTTGCTGCTCTTGTGATAAGGGCAACGCTTCTTCTTCAATTACCTGATTTAATATTTTTATTAGGGCTTTTTGATCTTCATCACTCGGGTTATCCAGTACCGCTTTTAGTCCTTTGGCAATGATCTGCTCTTGATGGTATAGCGCGGGGATAAAAACACAAGGCATATTTTTAACCTGCGTTAATTTCACAAGCTCGCGTTCACTTGCTAAATGTAACGCTTCTTGTAGTGAGGCTGTGTCAACTTGCAAGAGAGCTTTTGCTTTTTCTAACAAAGCGGTTTGCACCATCCCACAATGCCCTTCCTTCGTAGCTTGCCCAAGCAAATAAACCAATCCACCTTGTAAACGGCGCACATCTGCTAGGGCAAACCCTAGTTTTAAGGCTAAGTTATCTGCGGTTTGAAAGCCTATGCCATCAATATCCTCGATCAGGCGATAGGGGTTTTCCTGCACAATTTCTATGGCTTTTGCCCCATAACGTTTAACAACTTTAGCGCTTTGAGCAAAATGTAAACCATGTGTGGTTAGAAAGAGCACCATTTCATGTGATGATTTTTGCGCTTGCCAGCTGGATATAATTTGCTGGTAACGTGTTGTGCCAACGCCTGGCACTTCTTTTAAACGCTCAGGATTATTATTTAAAATATGTGAAAGCTCATCCCCAAATTTATCCATTATTTTTTTTGCATAACTTGGCCCAACGCCATCGATGTACTCAACCAGGAATTTTTCCATGGGTAAGGATTGGGTAATATTTTCAACTAACAGCGCTAAAAATTGTTTTCCATGCAACGGGTGTTCTTGCCAATGACCATAAAATGTTACTTGTTCCGTGGTAAAGGTTTTATCAAAGTTACCTACCACCGTGATTTTATCTTGTGACTTATCCTTAGGCTTTAGCTGTAAAACGGTATAGCCATTTTCAGGATTACTGAAAATGACTTTGTCGATTTTGCCTTGCAGTGCTATAGGGGTGTCTTTTACTTGGGTCATCGTAATGTGTGCCGATTATAAACCGTGCAAAATTATACCTGACACAGACCCGGATTGGATGGAATTTATGCATTTTGCAAATATAATTACTCAAAAAAAGATAGCTATCTTGCTTGTGGGGTAACCCTAAAACTTGAGTGCAGGTACATGTAAATTGTATTTTATAACGATTTTTTACTTATTGCTTGACACAATTGCATTGTAATTGTTAACTTATATTGATAAAAATGCATTGTAATTGTTTCAGGGCCTGTCCTCATGTACATTAAAAGAGTAAATGAATCTACACTTTTTGCTTCTTTCGAGCGTTCTTATATTAGTGCTTTGCTAGGTCCGCGTCGCGTTGGCAAGACGACGCTCGTTACCCACTATCAAACATTACACCCAAATAGAAACTGGGCTGTGTTGAATATGGATAGTCATCACCAACGACTTCGTATTGCTAATGAAGAGCTCCCTCAAATGATTGAAGAAACTGCATTAAAGCAGTTGGGCAAAGATAAAATTTGGGTTGTCATTGATGAGGCCCAAAAATGTCCAGAATTATTCGAGCAAGTAAAAATAATTTATGACACCTACAAGGGAAAAGATAAGATTAAGTTTATCTTAACAGGATCGGCACATTTAGATTTACATAATCTCTCTACTGAAAGCCTTGCCGGGAGAGTTGATCTGCTTAAACTTCGTGAATTTAATTTGCGCGAAATAGCATGCAATGCTTACCCAAATCAACCTATTCCCTTCGATACTGCTTTTTCACAATTGTTTGGAATGGAAAACCCACTTCATCTTGAAGAATTAAGTCTTTCCTTAAGACCATTTAATAAGATATTCAGAGAAGCTTTAGAAACCCATTTGATTTGGGGAGGATTACCCGAGGTCATTCAAGAAAATTCTCCTCAATATCGTTTAAAATATCTAAGCGATTACCTACAAACGTATTTAGAAAAAGATGTAAGAACCATTGAATCCATTACAGATCTAACTTTATATCATAACTTAATGAAAATAAGCGCAGAGTTGACGGGCTCGATACGTGACGATAAAAAAGCCATTGAAGCACTAGGCTGCGCTCGAAATACTTTAAATAAATATAGAGACTACCTACAATCCACATTGCAGTATACTGAAATTTACCCTTATATAGGTAGCTCGTTAAAACGACTTGTTAAGTCACCAAAAGGTTATATGACCAATAATGGGTTAATTTCCTATTTTACCGGAGTGTCTAGTCTTGCTATCTTAACAACGACGGGGCTTATCGGGCATCGTTTTGAAAATTGGTTTTTGAATGAATTGCTTACTTGGCAAGATAGTATTTTTGAACACCATGATATACATTTTTGGCGAACAGCGACTGGCATTGAGGTAGATTTTGTTGTTGAGCATGCAAATAAAATTTTTCCTTTTGAAATTACCTATTCTAATCAAATTCAAAGAAACAAAGTAAAACACTTGCTTTCTTTTATGCAAGACGAACCTAAGGCTAATATCGGAATATATGTATATATGGGTGATTTTAATGTCGATAAAATTAATAAAATTATCTTTTTACCTGCTTGGATGATCTAACCCATACCTTTCAGCTTGGTTTGAGCATTTCCCTATTGCCGATTGGAAATCTGTTTTCCCCGCTATTATGAAAGAAGTCCGAACTATCGATAATATAATGCAAGGTTACCTTTTATTCCGCTTACTGTTGAGCCCTATAAAAGAAAGCTCTTTAAGTGTGGTTGTTGTTAGTGGCAAGCTTGAACAAACTTTAGATCTTACTAAAAAAAATTCTTTACAAGATTTTTTTAAAATCATAAAGAAGATAAAGCTACCAGCCACACTTTAAAAAAAGGCTAAAGAGCTCAACATTGATCCCCGCCCTGAAATAAAAACACTCGATCAGCTCTTTGCAACCATCTTTGATCAAAATTATAAACGGAATGCTTTACTATTTGATTTTCCGTCTAATTCACAAATAGTAGGATATATTGCCTTCGAAGCTGGTATACAAGCTATAAAATATCCTTCGAAATTCACTGGCGGAGATTGTTTAGCCATTTTTCTTGTCGATTTTGATCAAAGTGATTCTTTCATTGCTATAAATGAAAAAGAGGTTCCAATTCAATTACCAAAAGAGAATTTCCTAATAGATAAAAACAACTATAACAATTTTATTTAATGCCTATTCCACAGCTTCTAATTTCGCATACGCCAAGACCAGCCACTTTCTGCCCTCACTGGCAAAATTGACTTGGACTCTTGCCGCATCCCCTTGACCGTCGCCCGCGATAATAACGCCCTCACCAAAACGTTGATGGGTGACACGCTGGCCTAATCTGAAAGGAAAGTCGTTCTCTAGTTTATTGGAGCGCTTTACTGCTGTATGCGTAGAGGAGGGCATCATGATTTTGGCATTCATGTTCATGGCTTCGATAAGGTTGGATGGGATCTCATCGATAAAACGGGAAGGACGGTTCACCCCAGACAGCCCCGCAAAAGCGCGCTTTTCCGCATAAGTTAAGTATAACTTACGCATCGCACGCGTTAGGCCTACATAACAAAGCCTGCGCTCTTCTTCAAGCAGGGCCTTATCATGAATACACCGATGATGTGGAAACAAGCCATCTTCAAGGCCTGCTAAAAAGACTAAGGGAAATTCCAACCCCTTTGCCGAATGTAAGGTCATTAATTTAACACAGGAGCCTTGATCAAGTTCTCTGTCTCCAGCATCCAGGGCCACTTCGGATAAGAACGATGGTAAGGTATCAATGCTATGTGTCGTCGTTTGTTCAAACATCTCATCATAAGACTGATGAAATTGATTCGTCGCTTGCACCAATTCATGTAAGTTTTCCACGCGTGCGGTAGTACGTTCACCTGGTTGCGTTTTAACATGCATCATCAACCCGCTTCTTTGTAGCACAAATTGCGTTAAAGCAGATAAATTCAATACTTTAACTTGGGCCAGCATTTCTTCTACACACTCTAAAAAGCTGCGCAACCCATTGCTGATCCGCCCCAACGGAATGCTGGGAAAATAAGCTTTTGCTGCTTGATACAGGGAGATCTGCTGCGCTGTTGCTAGCTCTCTAATGCTGGCTAACGTGCGTTCCCCCACACCGCGCGGCGGTAAATTTAATACGCGCTCAAAGGCAGTATCATCATCTAGATTAACTAATAAACGCAGGTATGCCAGTACGTCTTTGACTTCCGCTCTATCAAAGAAGCGCAACCCCCCATACACTTTATAGGGAATATTGGCTTGTCTTAAGGCTTGTTCAAGCACGCGAGATTGTGCATTAGAGCGATACAAAATGGCGACATCTTCAAAGTTTCCGCCCCCATGACACCAATACCTAATGCGCTCTACAATAAAACGTGCCTCATCGATTTCATTAAACGCGCCGTATAAGGTAAGCGCCTCGCCTTTCACGCCTTGCGTCCATAATTCTTTGCCTAGCCGCGCGGAATTATTCGCAATCAGTGCATTGGCGGCAGCTAAAATGGTGCTGGTTGAGCGGTAATTTTGCTCCAATCGAATCGTGATAGCATCGGGAAAATCTTTATTAAAACGGTGAATATTTTCAATTTTCGCACCACGCCAACCATAAATGGATTGATCATCATCCCCCACTATCATCATGTTATTGTGTGGCGTGGAGAGTAATTTTAGCCATGCATATTGTATGGTATTGGTATCTTGAAACTCATCAACCAAAATATGGGAAAAACGTTGCTGATAGTGTGCCAAAATTGTAGGGTTGTCGCGCCACAACTCATATACCCGCAGTAGTATTTCTGCAAAATCTACTACCGCAGAGCGTTGACAATGTTGTTCATACAACCGATACAGCTCGGTAAACATAGCCACGTCTGGTAAGGTTGAAATCCCCACGTCTTGCGCGCGCTTGCCTTCATCTTTTTGACGGTTAATAAAACCCATTGCTCGCTTGGGATCACACATCTCCTCATTCCAACCGCGCTCATTGATAAGACGTTTGATAAGGCGCAACTGATCATCAGAGTCAATAATTTGAAAATTCTCCGGAAGATGTGCTTCATTGGCATGTAAGCGTAACAAGCGATGGGATAAACCATGAAAAGTCCCAACCCATAATCTTGAGGCCGGACCTGTAAACTGCTCAATCCGATGTCTCATTTCACCAGCAGCTTTATTCGTAAAGGTAACCGCGAGTAACTGATGCGCGCTGGCAAGCTGGTTTTGAATTAACCACGCTATGCGTGCCACTAATACGCGGGTTTTTCCGCTGCCGGCGCCTGCCAGTATCAGGAGGCGTTGTGCCTTTGCGCTAACCGCTTGACGTTGTGCGCCATTGAGATCTTCTAAGGTGGTGTCCTGCGCTTCATCCAAAAGCATTCAATTAATCCTTGCTATCACGTATCAACGGTACAACCAGTAAAGCGCTAACGAGATAAAATAAAGGCAAAACGACTAGGCTGGTATGGTAATCGCTCACCGTATAAATGCGTTCACCATTTTCAGCTAAAGCACCACTGCTGACAAAATCCAACACCCAGCCAATCATGTAAGTTAAAATAGCGCTACCAAACATCGACACCATGTTAACAAAGCCAACCGCTGTGGCAACAAAGGTGGGTGAGGTAAAACGACGTGTCATCACAAACGCTAAAACGTAGGTGCCGCTCGCCCCAAACGTAAAGAATAAAACAGAGGCCCAAAACCCGGTAAGGGTTGGCAAAAATACAATTAACGTCAAGGCAGTTGCCGCAATTAAACTTGCTATTGCCATGGGAATTTTACGATTATCAATAAGCGCAGATAGCCATCCTAATACCGGGCTACCAACCGCCATACCAACAAAAGTCATGGTAACGGCTGCCGTTGAAGCAACATCTCTGGAAATGCCATGGGTGTCGACTAAAAACTTAACCCCCCAGGTACCCCCAAAAGCATCGGTAGGCGCCGTTACAAAAAAGCAATAAATGCCGACTATCCAGCTTTGGGGTTGTTTAACCACTTCGCCCAAACAGCGCCAAAATCCAGGGGTTTCCCCTTTTGCCATCGATACATGTGGATGGTCAGGGTTGTGATCTTTGATTAAGGCAAAAGCAAGCACCGCTAACACGACACCTACAAATCCCAAGTAAATTAATACTTGGCGCCAATTCATAAAATCTAAGGCCAACGAAAGCGGGATCCCACCTGCAGCAGCACCTAAGGTTCCAATCGTTAAGGTCAAGCCCGTCATTAAAGGAAAAAGATGATGTGAAAACCAAATATGAATAATTTTCATGCAGCTAATAAAAGCAAAGGCCGAGCCTGCGCCAATAAAAAAGCGCATTAAGCACCCTAGATAAAAACTTTGCGTGTAGGCTAAGGCCAAAGTACTCGCAGCACAAACTAAAATTGCAAAAGTAAGCAACCGACGTGGACCATATTTATCGGTTAAGGCACCAACAGGTAATTGCAAGGGCGCATAAGCCCAATACCAGCAGGAAGAAAAAAAGCCAAACTTTTGTGCATCTAAATTAAAAGCCAAAATTAATTCATTTTCGAGCACATTTGGCGAAACGCGCACTAAGAATTCATACAGATAAAAGAATGTTGCCACACCAAACATGGCTATAGGCATTAACAGCGAAATGTTTCGACGGTTAATCATGAAGTGGCCCTTTACGTTATGGTAAAAATAAGATGAAATATCCTAAAGAAGTAGGATAACCCTCTCATTTTTTTAAGAGAGCCTGAGTCTAACTAAGTCACAGGGTATTCGCAATATGCTTTGGTTCCAATACTGAAATTAGGACATTGTAATGACTAAGGAATTAACATACCTATCTGGATGGGGCGGAGCCTGGCAAAGTGAAGCGTTACCCAATGCGTTGCCACAAGGACAAAATTCACCACAGCATGTTCCTTATGGTTTATATGCAGAACAGTTGAGTGGCAGTGCCTTTACGCGTGCGCGCCACCAAAATTTACGCAGCTGGCTTTACCGTATTTTACCTTCGGTTGTACATAGTGAATTTGCGCCGCTTCAACATGAGGGCTTAAGCCTGCCAACGCAAGGATTATCGCAACCAAGACAAATGCGCTGGGATCCGCTCCCCACCCCTCAGACTCCATGCGATTTTATCGATAGTTTACAAACAATCCTTTATAACGGTACTCCCTTAGAGCAAACCGGTGCAGCCATACATCTTTTTGCTGCGAATATGTCGATGGAAAATCGCTATTTTTACAATTCAGATGGCGAACTGTTGATTGTGCCCTATGAAGGCGAAGGTGAAATTTTTACTGAATTTGGCGCCCTCACGTTAAAACCGACGGAAATCGCCGTGATCCCACGTGGCGTTCGCTTTCAAGTTAACCCCTTAACCCCGCTACTCAAAGGGTATATCTGTGAAAACTATGGCTTGCCTTTTATCTTGCCTGATTTAGGGCCCATTGGTAGCAATGGTTTAGCTAACCCTAGAGATTTTCTGATTCCAACTGCGCAGTATGAAGAAAAACAGGGCGATATTGTTTTGATAAACAAAAGCAATAACCGGCTTTGGCAAGCAAAGATGACGTCTTCCCCGTTGAATGTGGTTGCCTGGCACGGAAATTATGCGCCCTATAAATATGATTTAAGGTTATTTAATACCATCAACACCGTCAGTTTTGATCATTGCGATCCTTCCATTTTCACTGTGCTCACCTCACCAAGTACGTTACCGGGCGTGGCAAATGTTGATTTTGTGATTTTCCCTGAAAGATGGATGGTTGCAGAGCACACCTTTAGGCCACCTTATTTTCATCGCAATATCATGAGCGAATATATGGGCCTCATTGCAGGGGTATATGATGCTAAGGCAGAAGGGTTTCTCCCTGGGGGGGGGAGTTTACATAATTGTATGTCAGCGCATGGTCCTGATGCACAAACTTATCAACAAGCAATAACCGATCCACTAAAGCCCATCAAGCAAACACAAACCTTGGCCTTTATGTTTGAAACCAGATTGCCGTTAAACCCTACCCCATTCGCTTTAAACACCGGTTCTTTGCAAAGCCATTATCAAGATTGTTGGAAAAATATTCCAATAACCTTTGATAAAAAATGGAAACCTTTATTGGGTTAAAAGCAAAATCCTGCTCACATTAGGAGTTAACCTCTCCCAACGTGAGCAGGTATAATTAAAAATGCTGACCGTATTTAATTTATTTTATTAATGATTTCGGCAATTTCCTTTTCATTGTACGCGCACATCGTTTCTGTACGAATGTTGCCTCTTTTCCCAAGAATTAACGCAATTTTCGCGATAACTTGAGGAGAGGGCGCATCAATAATGCATGCCAAATCAAAACGGCCTAACAACATATGATAAGAAGACAACTTTGCACCTTCTTGCTGACAAATATCTTTAAATTGCTGCAAACGTTGTGGGCTTTCTTTAATATTATTGATACCTTTATCAGTAAAATTAGCAAGCAGTAAAAAGCTGGACATATTATGACTCCTAGTCACTATTACACCAACTATAAAATATAGACGAAATTAGGTTTTAATGTGCCTGTAAATATAGGGGGTTTTGACTAGGTATAAGGGGTATTTATGGAGGAAAAGATCTTACGCAAAAAATGCTTTGAGATGACTTTTCACCTCAAAGCAAGGAAGCGCTTAGCTTAATAATGCTTCTTTTAAGCCTTTTAACGCTACGAGTTTAATATCATCTCGAGCCGGTTTTGGGGGAATGGTTACTTCAACGCCAGTTAATGGGCTTACCATCACGCGTTTTTTAGTAGGTTTACGACGTACTTTACGAATTTTAAGCCCTAATTTGGGGACCATAATTTCGCCTGAACCTTGTTTTTTCATGTGGGCTTTTACCAATTTAGCCATCTCAGTGAATACAGCTTCAACTTCGACTCTTTTTAAACCAGTTGCATCTGAAATATGCTGCAGGATCTCAACTCGTGTTTGCTTATCTTTCATTGCTTTTACTTTTAATGAAAGCTTTGTGTCATTATCTTCCATCTTTTTGCGAGATGAGGTTTTGGTACTAGATCGTAGCGCTGCCATCGATTTCTCCATTATTGTTTTTAGAAAGGATGTTATTTTGATGCATTATCGTTTCTTGCGTGGCGATTATGCCAATCGCAAATTAGCAAGTAAACCCCTTTTTGATTTTAAAATTCAGGATATTGAACGAATACACTCAATTCCTTCAAAGTGGGGATTGTTCATCTTAGCGCTTACAGGTTTTATCCCTATATTTTCTTTGGTAATTGGAACAAGTGCTTCTGCTAAATTTGTAAAATCATAGTCTTTGGCTAACCAATTTTTGTAGGCGTTTTTTGAAATTATCACAGGCATTCTTTCGTGTATTGCTAGCAACTCATCACCCGCATTTTGCGTTATAATCGCACACGTTTTAATTTGCTCTCCCTGGGGCGATTTCCACATCGACCAGATCCCTGCAAACGCAATCAGTGGTTCGTTTTTAACAAAGATATAATAGGGTTGTTTTTTTTTACTATAGGTTTTCCACTCATAGTATCCGCTGGCAGGGATTAAACAACGTCGTTTTTGGATAGCCTCTTTAAATGTAGGCTTTTCCATTACAGTTTCGCTTCTTGCATTAATATGGCCAGGTGGCATGGGTTCTTGGGCTTTTGCCCAGGGCGCAATAAATCCCCAACGACAAAACTCAATGTCTTCACCAAAGGACAATAGGATAGGGATGGTTTGGGTGGGTGCAATATTATAGCGGGGCTTCATCACAAAGCCCCCCTTAATATGAAAGTGCGCCATCATTTCATTGCGTGTTGCAAAGAGCGCAAACCGACCACACATGTTTTATTCTACTGTTACTGATTTGGCAAGATTCCTTGGTTGATCAACATCTGTACCTTTCAATACCGCCACATGATACGCTAACAATTGCAGCAACACAGAAAAAGTTATTGGCGCTAATAAGCCCCCCACTTGTGGGATTTCAATAACGGTAAATTCCTTATTAGAATGTAAATCAACCCCTCGCTCAGCAAAGACAATCAGCTCACCTTGGCGCGCTCGAACTTCTTGCAAATTTGAAATGAGTTTTTCTTGCACGTGATCGTTTGCAGCTATCGCCACAACGGGCATATTTTTATCAACTAAGGCTAATGGCCCATGCTTTAACTCACCTGCGGGATACGCTTCTGCATGGATATAAGAAATTTCTTTAAGTTTTAAGGCGCCTTCTTTGGCAATAGGATAATGAATTCCCCTGCCCAAAAATAAGGTATGCTCCTTTTTATCAAAACGATGCGCCAACTTGGCAATCGCTTCATCTAATTGCAATACTTGCTCAATAAGTTGTGGCAAAGCGCGCAACGCTTGTACAATTTGTTTTTCTGCTATTTTTTTATCAAACCGCCTTCCTAAACATTGTACCAGCATTAACAACGCAACCAATTGCGTGGTGAACGCTTTGGTCGAGGCAACCCCAATTTCAGGACCGGCGTGCGTTAGCAACACTAAATCTGATTCTCGCACTAATGAACTCTCTGGCACATTACAAATCACTAATTTTCCGCTGTAATGCTCATTGTTAATACCTCTTACTGCCGCCAAGGTATCTGCCGTTTCACCAGACTGCGATAAGGTTAAAAAGAGCGTTCCTTTGTTAACAACATTACGGCGATAGCGCATTTCGCTGGCAACTTCAACGTGGCAGGGGATCCCCACCAATTCTTCAATCCAATATTTAGCCACCATCCCGGCATGAAAACTGGTGCCACAAGCGACAATTTGCACTTCCTTGGTGTTATCAAACACCGTTTTGGCATTTGCACCAAAAACCTCATCCGGAATATCATTCTCATGAAGGCGACCAGATAACGCTGACCGAACCGCCTCTGGTTGCTCAAAAATTTCCTTTTGCATAAAGTGCCGATATTTTCCTCGATCGGTATTTTGCAAAGAGAGTGCAATTTTTCGCGATTTGCGTTCTACTTTATTGCCTAGCCTATCGTAAATAGTGAAGCTGTCTTTAAAAATTTCAGCCACATCACCATCCTCTAAAATCACAAAATCCTGCGTGAAGGGAAGTAATGCCAAGCTGTCTGAGGCAACATAATTTTCACCATGACCAAGACCAATAACCAGTGGCGCCCCGTGGCGTGCCGCAATAATCCGATCTGGTGTTTCTTGGTTAACAACCACCAGGGCATAAGCGCCTTGCAACTCCTTCACGGTGGCCAGCATTGCTTGTAAAATATTGTTACTTTCTTGTAGTTTATCGCCTATCCATTGCACAATCACTTCCGAATCGGTTTCAGAAAAAAACTGCACTTTTTTTTGTTCTAAGGCTTGGCGCAAGCGCATATAATTTTCAATAATCCCATTATGTACCAGGGCAATTTTATTTTGAAACATATGCGGATGAGCATTAGATTCACTGGGTTTACCGTGGGTTGCCCACCTTGTATGAGCAATACCTACCTTGCCTAAAAGTGGTTCTTTGTCATGTGCTTGGAGTAACTGATTTACCTTGCCACAAATACGAAGACGCTCTAATTTTCCTGCTTCATTCAGCACGGCCATACCGGCAGAATCATAACCACGGTATTCAAGGCGTTTTAATCCTTCTAACAAGATAGGAGAGATCTCTCTTTGCGCAATACCTGCGGTAATTCCACACATAAACTGTCCTTACGCTTTCTCTTATTGGTTGTTTTCTGAAGACTTTTTAGGTCTTTGCCACGTTTTACTACGTTGATTTAATTGCTGTGTCAGTGTTAATTGATTTTCGGGGACATCTTTGTGAATGGTTGATCCTGCGCCAATCGTTGCCCCTTTGCCAATATGGACAGGCGCAATTAGCTGGGTGTCTGATCCAATCATCACATTATCTTCAATAATCGTTTGGTGTTTGTTCACACCATCGTAATTACAAGTAATGGTGCCCGCACCAATATTTACATGCTTACCAACAGTCGCATCGCCCACATAACTTAAATGATTTACCTTGGAGCCTTCACCAATCGTGGCATTTTTAACTTCAACAAAATTGCCAATATGGGCTTCTTTGCCAATGTTGGCGCCCGGTCTTAATCTTGCAAATGGCCCAACCACTGCCCTGTCTAGGAGGGTAACTTCTTCTAAATGGCAATTCGCTTTTATGGTAACATTTTCACCCACGGTGCAATTAATCAGCACGCAATTGGGTCCGATCTGACACCCTTGCTTTAGGGTGACCTTACCTTGAAAAATCACATTAATATCGACAAAAACATCATTTTGAGCGAAAACTTCGCCACGAATATCACAACGATGCGGATCAGCAAAGCTAACCCCTTGGTGCATCAGCGCTTTTACTTGTTGGTACTGGTAAAGCCTTTCTGCTTGCGCCAATTGCTCTCTGTCGTTAACGCCCAGCACTTCGTTTGTATCTGGAGAAACAGAAACAATGGTTGTGCCCTCTTTAACAGCCAAGGACACAATATCTGTCAGATAATATTCTCTTTGCTGATTGTCATTCGTTATTAAGGGGAGCCATTTTTGCAGCATGTGCGCTTTTGCATAATAGATCCCCGTGTTGACTTCAGTAATGGCTTGTTGTTCTTTCGTTGCATCTTTTTGCTCAACAATCCGAATGATGCTGCCCCCGCTATCGCGAATAATGCGCCCCAATCCGAAAGGATTTTCAAATTGTGCGCTCATCAGCCCGAGTGAATTTTCTGGGGTATTATCGATGAGTTTTTTAAGCGATTCGGCACTCATAAGCGGCACATCGCCGTATAAAATGAGCACGCTTTCGTTTTCATTAAAAAAGGGAAGTGCTTTTGCAAGCGCATCTGCCGTGCCTTTTTGGGGAATTTGCTCTACAAACGTGATGGCTTTATCGTTGACGGCCTGAACAATTTGCTCACCTTGATGCCCATGTACGACGATGATTTTTTTAGGCTCAAGCGCTTTAGCTGTATCAAGCACATGCTGTAACATGGGCTTTCCGGCAAGCGAATGCAGCACTTTGGGCAAAGTGGATTTCATCCTTGTGCCTTGCCCTGCAGCAAGAACCACAATTGTCAGGGCCATTTCGTTAACCTTTTGTTCTTTTTTCATCTGTTGTAAATACTAAAAGGGGCAGCTTTTGCCACCCCTTTATTTATCATTTCCTTTCCAGTATAGCGTTTTTATTTTACCTTGCCCTTTTTCTTGGCTTCTCTTATTGCCTTTAGTAGGCCTGCGGCTCTTGCTAGCTCTGCGCGTGCTTGTGCATAATCAATTTCTGCTTTATTGTCTTTTAGCATACGCTCTGCCTGTTGTTTTGCTTTAACGGCTTCTGCTTCATTTAAATCACGTGCTCTGACAACCGTATCGGCTAAAATTGTTGCAACATACGGCTGAACCTCTAAAATCCCGCCGGTGACATAAATCACATCTTCTTTACCTTGCGCATCTTTAAACCGTACAGGCCCTGGCAACAAGCCGGTTAACAACGGGGCATGGCCTGGTGTAATTTCAAGCTCACCCATGATGCCGGTTGCAAACAAACGCTGTGCTTTACCTGTAAAAATCTCAGCTTCTGCACTAACAACATTGAGTTGTATTGTCGAGGTTGAAGAATTCATTATCTTATAACCTTATAAGCTTTTGGCTTTTTCAACCGCTTCTTCAATACTACCCACCATATAGAAGGCTTGTTCGGGTAAACTATCGTACATGCCTTCAATAATACCTTTAAACCCTTTAATGGTTTCTTTTAGTGGAACATATTTTCCAGGAGAGCCCGTGAAAACTTCCGCAACGAAGAAGGGTTGCGACAGAAAACGCGCAATCTTTCTTGCGCGCGCCACAATTAATTTATCTTCTTCAGAAAGCTCATCCATCCCCAAAATCGCGATAATATCTTTAAGTTCTTTATATCGCTGCAAAGTACCTTGCACTTGGCGAGCAACATCATAGTGTTCTTGGCCAACAACAAGCGGATCAAGCTGACGGCTGGTGGAGTCTAAGGGATCCACTGCAGGGTAAATTCCTAACTCCGCTACTTGCCGAGACAGTACCACGGTTGCATCTAAGTGCGAGAACGTGGTTGCAGGAGAAGGATCGGTTAAGTCATCCGCAGGAACGTAAACAGCTTGAATAGAGGTAATAGATCCCGTTTTAGTTGAGGTAATACGTTCTTGTAGGCGCCCCATTTCTTCTGCCAAAGTAGGCTGATACCCTACCGCAGAGGGCATACGCCCCAATAGTGCAGACACTTCCGTTCCCGCCAAGGTGTAACGATAAATATTATCCACGAACAACAAGACATCACGGCCTTCATCCCGGAAGCTTTCCGCCATGGTTAAGCCTGTGAGTGCCACGCGTAGGCGGTTACCAGGGGGTTCGTTCATCTGGCCATACACCAGCGCCACTTTATCTAATACGTTAGAATCTTTCATTTCGTGGTAGAAGTCGTTACCTTCACGCGTACGCTCACCTACCCCAGCAAAAACAGAATAACCGCTGTGCTCAATGGCAATATTACGAATGAGCTCCATCATGTTAACGGTCTTACCTACACCCGCACCACCGAATAGGCCTACTTTTCCGCCTTTAGCGAAGGGGCAGATCAAGTCGATAACTTTAATACCTGTTTCTAGTAATTCTTGGCTGGCTGCCTGCTCTTTAAACGTTGGTGCGGGACGGTGAATAGAAAGACGTTCTTCTTCACCTATAGGTCCTTTATCATCAATAGGTGAGCCAAGCACATCCATGATGCGCCCTAGTGTTTTGGGACCAACGGGCACTTTGATAGGCTCCCCTGTGTTTTGTGCAATTAATCCACGACGTAACCCGTCTGTGCTTCCCATTGCAATGGTACGAACAACCCCATCACCCAATTGTTGCTGTACTTCCAAGGTAATTTTTCCGCCTTCCAATTTCAAAGCGTCATATACCTTAGGAACGGCGCCTCGTGGAAACTCAACGTCCACCACAGCACCAATAATTTCTACTACTTTACCTTGAACATCTTTTGCTATCGTTGCACTCGTCATCTCGTCTCTCCAATTTTTAAACAGCCGCAGCACCGCCGACAATTTCGGCAAGTTCACGGGTAATCGCCGCTTGTCTGGCTTTGTTGTAAGCCAACTGCAGGCTATCAATAAATTCACCCGCATTATCCGATGCGCTTTGCATGGCAATCATACGAGCCGCTTGTTCACACGCAAAATTTTCAACAACCGAGTGATAAACTTGCGATTCAATATATCTCGTTAATAGAAGATCTAATAACTCTTTAGCATCCGGCTCATATATATAATCCCAATGCTTGAGTTGTTCATCTTTACTTTTAAAGGTATCAGGAGCGACGGGTAGCAACTTTTCCATGGTCGGCTTTTGGCTCATGGTGTTAATAAACGTATTGTAGTAAATGTAAAGCGCATCCAATTGATTATTATCATAGGCCCCTAACATTACCCCAACAGGCCCAATCACGTCAGCAACAGAAGGGGAATCACCAAGTTTGCCCGCCGAAGCGAGGATCTTTAAACCAAGCCGGCGTAAAAATATCTCCGCCTTAACCCCTATAGCGCATAAAGAAACCTCTATCCCTTTTTCTTGCCAGGCTTCCAGCTGCAAAATCAAATGGCGAAACATATTCACGTTTAAACCACCGCATAAACCTCTATCGGTAGCCACCACAATTAAACCAACTCGCTTTAATTCACGGGGCAACAAATAAGGGTGGCGGTATTCGGTGTTACCATAGGCCAGGTTTTCAACCACATCACGGATCCGCTTTGAGTAAGGTCGTGAAGCCTGCATTCTATTTTGCGCTTTACGCATTTTGCTCGCCGCGACCATTTGCATGGCGCGCGTTATTTTTTGCGTGCTTTTCACACTTTTTATTTTAGAGCGGATCTCTTTGGCGCCGGACATTTTTTGATTACCTTAATTAGCCTGTAACTTTCCACGCAGGTGAATTTTTGAAGGCTTCTACACTCGATTTAAGCCGTTGCTCTATGTTGTCATTAAAATCACATTTTTCATTGATTTCCTTCATTAAATCCGCGCACTGCGAATTCATGTAGCTTAACAAGGATTCTTCAAATACAACCACCATATTTAGCTTCACATCGTCCAGGTAGCCTTTATCAACAGCAAATAACACTACCGCCATTTCAGCAACGGTCATGGGTGAAAATTGCTTTTGTTTCATTGACTCTACGACGCGTTGTCCACGCTCAAGTTGTTTTCGTGTTGCTTCATCTAAGTCCGATGCAAACTGGGCAAAGGCTGCCAACTCACGATACTGAGCAAGCGCTAAGCGCACGCCACCCCCCAGCTTTTTAATAATCTTCGTTTGCGCAGCACCGCCCACACGAGAAACCGAAAGGCCCGCATTAATAGCAGGACGAATTCCAGAATTGAACAAATCGCTTTCCAAAAAGATCTGTCCATCGGTAATAGAGATAACGTTTGTCGGTACGAAAGCGGACACGTCACCGGCTTGCGTTTCAATGATAGGTAAAGCAGTTAAAGAACCTGTTTTACCCTTTACTTCCCCATTGGTTAACTTTTCAACATACTCTTCATTCACGCGCGCAGCTCGCTCTAGCAAACGAGAATGCAAATAGAAAACATCGCCCGGGTAAGCTTCTCGTCCTGGCGGGCGACGAAGTAATAATGATACTTGTCGATAAGCCCAGGCTTGCTTAGTTAAATCGTCATAAACAATTAACGCATCTTGACCGCGATCACGAAAGTATTCGCCCATCGCGCAGCCTGCATAAGGTGCAATGAATTGGAGCGCCGCAGCTTCTGCTGCCGTGGCAGCAACAACTATCGTATGCTCCATAGCGCCAAATTCTTCTAATTTTCTTACAACGTTAGCAACAGAGGAAGCTTTTTGCCCTATCGCCACATAAATACATTTAACACCGGTACCTTTTTGATTAATGATGGCATCAATGGCAATCGCTGTTTTACCCGTTTGTCTGTCACCGATAATCAACTCCCGCTGACCACGACCGATTGGGATCATAGAATCGATAGCTTTAATA
>CAZHSJ010000009.1:0-26710 GCA_964535225.1 Uncultured Candidatus Berkiella sp.
CCAAACCTTTTTCACCAAGAAGTTCTTTTACTGTGGTTCTTTCTACGTTAGGGGGGGCAAGCGGTGAATGTTTAAGTAAAGTTGTATCTTGCAAATAATCTAAAAATGCATTTCTTGCCTTTCTTTGGGGTTTGTTTGGCTCACCTGTTATCGTATTTCTTTCGATCCCTTCATATAGAGCACTTTTAGCTTCGGGGATGCTTAATACTTTTTTTAAGCAACGTTGTGCGTGTTCTTGTTTTGTTTTTGCTTTTTCTCTGTCTTTTTCAGGAAGTGTTTCAATATTGTCAAAATTGTCAACTTGTTCTGCCCATCTGGCACCTAAATTTACTTTGAGTACATCAATAACACTTTTTAGATCAGGGTGAGCATTACAAATTTTTTCATCAAATACTTTTAATAATTTTTCAAGTAATTGGGCGGAGTCTGGTGAATTACCTGGATTATTAAAAAATAGAGCATACTCATTTATTTTCGTATAGAGTTCTCTTCTAAAAAGAGGATCATGTACGTACTTATCGTCAGCACCCTTTTTATTCATATATGCTTTAAGATGCTTGATTAAGAGCGCTATATTTGCCATTACAGTCACTCCCTATTGGCAGCCTATTAATATATGTTATCAACCTAACGTATATCTGCGCAACGATTTAATGGCGATATTCTTAATATCCTTTTGAATTTATTAACAGTTTTAGTCAAGGTCCTATTTTAAAAATCAATGATTGTAAATACACATAGTGTCCAAATGGATCCCAAACAGCACTTCTTTGTAGCGTGTTGCATAGGTATAGGCTGGATCTGTCGGATAGATAAATGTGAAATTCAATCGTTTATTTTATTCACTCTCCATCCTTTTAAAGGTTGCGCGTGAGCGTTCATTCACATAGAATACCTTCATACTTTAAATCAAAACTTGAGGGGGAATTTTATGGTTGGGGCAGATTTTAACAATGAGTCTTATAAAACGATAATAAGAAATCAAATCGCAAGTAGCGTGGCGTCTATCCGCTTTTATGCCGCCTATTTTAAACAAATTGGCAGCGATATGGTGGCATGGGCAGCGCAAAATGCGGCCTTCTACGCGAATTGGGTAAGGCTGCATATGGGGGCAGGGGTACGTTATGTTGTAGATTCGCTTACTTACTTATTCTTAAATTTTCGTCAGATTGCTACAAAGGCATTCAATGTGGTTATTTCTTGGTTAGTGAAGGGATTTTGGTATGGTTATCGTGCTGGCGCATATTTACTGAATAAATTAGCTGATTTGATACGTGCTATACCGAAGATATTAAATCAACTGTATCACGCTTTTGTCAATGAACTGAAGTTTCTTAAAGAAGTGGGCATTTTCGTGCTAAAGGGCTTAAAACATATGATGCTTAATTTGAGGCATTATCTTGGGCAATTACTCAATGCGGGAATAAAAATAGCCAAAGACATTGCTAATAACATCGTTCCTTTTTTAAAAGCGTTGTGGCGCGTTGTTAAAACTTTTGCAAAAGATATTGCACATCACGCGTGGAAATTTTTCACGTGGGCTGCAACGGGCATTTCTAAAAGATTTTTTATGGGGATTGGCATGTTGTATGGTTTCAGTGCGGTCCTTGTAGAAACCTTATGTGATGGGATTAATTACCTTGCGCTAAAAACGTTAGGCGTTAATTTGGCGGGACTTGCTGCCTTCAGCACTGCCCAAACGTTATTCAGCGTCGCTTTAGCAGCCTTTATTGCCGTTCAGGCAGTTCGATTCAGTCTTTATGCGATGAGTGGTATTTTTGCTTTATCCTTTTTTCAACGGCAACCCCAAGCACTGTCAGGGGCGAATAATTTACCAAATCCGCAGGCAATTGTTGTAGAAAATGAGAATGTGTATGGTGCAGCAGGCAGGGACTATGTTCCTGATTATCGTCGCCGAAGATCAGCAAATGCTTACAGGGATGAAGCGCAAGTTGAAATGGGACAAAGACTTAAACGCCGTGTTGCGTAGTGATAGCGGGGGGCTTTTGCCCCCTTTAGCGTTTCTCGCTATAATGAGTAATCGCAAGCGGATGGATAAATGTGAAAATCAATCGTTTATTTTATTCACTCTCCAACTTTGTTCGCCAAGAATCCTTCGCGGGCATTTTATTAATGCTGGCAAGCCTTATTGCACTTATCTTTGCTAATTCTCCCTTAGATAAGTCTTTCGATGCCTTATTATCCTATTCTATATCGGTTGGGTTCGGAGAGTATCGTTTATCCAAAACTGTTTTGCATTGGGTAAACGATGGCCTAATGGCCATTTTCTTTTTATTAATAGGCCTTGAACTCAAAAGAGAAATGAGAGTAGGGTATTTATCTAAGTTAAATCAAATTATCTTGCCAGGGCTTGCCGCTATTGGTGGTGTTATTGTTCCTGTTTTAATTTATGTCTATTTTAATCATCAACATCCTTTAAATATGAGGGGCTGGGCAATCCCTGCTGCCACGGACATTGCTTTTGCGCTGGGTATTTTATCGCTACTGGGCAAACGCATTCCCATTTCCTTGAAAATATTTTTACTGGCCTTAGCAATTTATGATGATATCTTTGCGATTATTATCATTGCAATGTTTTACACCTCTCAATTATCGATGTTAAGTCTGGGATTGGCCTGCCTTTGTATTGTTTTATTAATATTGTTGAATCGATGTAACGTAAAAAAATTATTGCCTTATCTTGCGGTAGGTCTGTTGTTATGGATGTGTGTGTTAAAATCGGGTGTGCATGCCACGCTCGCAGGTGTTGTATTGGCATTTTGTATTCCACTTGATACTACCAATGAAAAAACTTCCCCTTTAAATAAACTAGAACATAGCCTGCATCCTTGGGTCATGTTTTTTATTTTACCTGCCTTTGCCTTGGCAAATGTGGGGGTAGATCTTAGAAATATGACACTTCAAGTGTTAACCGATCCCCTATTTTTAGGTGTTTCCTTAGGTTTATTCATTGGAAAGCAGGTGGGTATTTTTAGTTTTGCTACCTTGGTTGTAAAATGTAAACTTGCGAAATTGCCACACCATGCGAGTTTTACTCAGCTGTATGGGGTTTCCATTCTAGGTGGTATTGGTTTTACCATGAGTTTGTTTATTAGCGGTTTAGCCTTTGATTTAAATGAGGCCAGCCGTTTAGGGATAATACTCGGATCACTTTGTTCTGCTGTTTTAGGTTTTGTTGTATTAAGTAGGGTTTAGAGCCCCTAGACATCCCCGCTAAAATAGTTCAATCTAACTTTCAGAAAAAAATATGCTTATTTTAGGTTAGTACACTTACAGTTTACAGGTGTGGCTGATGCTTAAATACCCACTCGCTCGTAAGATTAGTTTTTTGCTAATCACAAAAGTTCTATTACTCATTGCGTTATGGAAGTTTTGTTTTAGCCATCCCTTATCAGAAACAGAAAGACAAGCCGGGCTCAGTGCCCGCTATAGCACATCGGAGAAAATGAATGGTCAATGAAACCGTTGTTGAGTTATCTCGACTACAGTTTGCGCTCACTGCTTTATATCATTTCTTATTTGTTCCCCTCACCTTAGGCTTAGGCTTTATTCTAGCCATTATGGAGTCAGTGTACGTACTTACTGGGAATGTAATTTATAAAGACATGACGCGTTTTTGGGGAAAGCTGTTTGGTATTAACTTTGCCTTAGGCGTTGCAACAGGTTTAACCATGGAATTCCAGTTTGGCACAAACTGGGCTTATTATTCCTATTTTGTGGGCGATATCTTTGGGGTACCCTTAGCCATTGAAGGCTTTATGGCTTTCTTTTTAGAATCCACCCTTATTGGTTTATTTTTCTTTGGGTGGGATAGGCTTAGCAAAGCTAAACATTTAGCAGTAACTTGGCTTACGGCAATAGGTGCGAACTTATCTGCGTTATGGATTTTAATTGCCAATGCCTGGATGCAATACCCAATAGGTGCGCATTTTAACTACGATACCATGCGCATGGAATTAGGCAGCTTTTCAGATATCTTTTTCAACCCCGTTGCTCAAGTCAAATTCGTTCATACCGTTGCATCTGGCTATGTGACTGGGGCTATCTTTGTGCTTGGTATTAGTGCCTATTATTTATTGAAACGTCGGGATGTCCCCTTTGCCAGACGCTCTTTTGCCATTGCCGCAGGGTTTGGGCTTGCCTCCATTTTGTCCGTAATTGTGCTTGGTGACGAAAGTGGGTATACGGTGGGTGAAATACAAAAAACGAAATTAGCCGCGATAGAAGGGGAGTGGGAAACGCAAAAACCACCAGCCTCCTTTACCTTATTTGGGATCCCCAATGATAAAGAGCGACGTATGGAGTATGCCATCGAGATCCCCTATTTATTAGGTATCATTGCAACGCGCTCACTGACAGAGCCAGTAATTGGGCTTAATGATTTGGTGAAAGATCATGAAGATAAAATCAAGCTTGGTATAAGGGCTCAAGAGCTGCTTACGGAAATTAAAAAGAACAAAGAACCTTCAGAAGAACTCTTAAAGGAGTTTGATGAAGTTAAAGATTATCTCGGTTACGCCTTGTTGGTAAAACGGTATGTACCCGATCTCTCGAAAGTTACTGATAAAGATATCCACGTAGCAGCAGAGCAGGGGTTGCCGCGTGTTGCGCCCTTATTTTGGTCATTTAGAATCATGGTTGCGAGCGCCTTTTTAATGCTATTTTTATTTATTGCAGCTTTTTATTACAACATTAAAGGCAACTTAGTTGAACGCAGAGGATTGTTATGGTTTGCAGTATTAAGCATGCCACTGCCGTGGATAGCAGCAGAATGTGGTTGGATTGTGGCTGAATATGGCCGCCAACCTTGGGCAATTGGTGAAATTTTACCAACCTATATGGGCGTATCTAGCGTTTCCACCGGCCAGGTAATGACGAGCTTGTTAGGTTTTGTTGTTTTTTACACGCTCTTACTCATTGCAGATGTGTATCTCATGGTTAAATATGCGCGTATTGGGCCAAGCACCTTGGGTACCAAACGCTACTATTTTGAAAAAACCGTATAGGGGCAAACATGCTACTAGATTATGCAACGCTCAAAGTATTGTGGTGGATCTTTATTAGTGCCTTGTTTGTTATCTTTTTTATATTGGGCGGTAAAGACTTTGGGGTAAACATCCTTTTACCCTTTTTGGGTAAAACGGATGATGAGCGCCGCCTTATCATCAATAGCATTGGTGCTACCTGGGAGGGCAATCAAGTCTGGTTTGTAACGGCGGCAGGTGCCACGTTTGCAGCCTGGCCCATTGTTTATGCAACTGCGTTTTCAGGGTTATATTATGCGTTCTTCCTTGTGTTATTAACCTTAATTTTGCGCCCGCCGGCATTTGACTATCGCAGCAAGCTCGAAAGTAAACTTTGGCGAAGTACCTGGGATTGGTGCTTATTTGTTAGTGGGTTTGTGCCAAGCCTCGTGTTAGGCGTGGGCTTAGGAAATTTATTACTTGGGGTTCCTTTTCAATTTAATGAGTATTTACAATCGGAATACACGGGGAGTTTTTGGGCACTGTTGAATCCGTTTGCTTTATTATTTGGTTTAAGCGCGGTGGCAATTTTAATGTTACAAGCCGGTTTATATTTACAAAAGAAATTACCGCATGATTTTGAAAAGAGAATCATACGCTTAAATGTGATGAGCGCAGTGACCTTTATTGTTTTATTTGTGTTAATTGGACTATGGTTACAATTAGGGGTTAGTGGTTTTCAAATTGAATCGATTGGGAACCTACAAGGCGCGCTTATTCCCATTACCAAAAATGTTTCTATTGTGCCACAAGGGTGGTTGCGTCATTTTAATGAAATACCCGCACTGTGGGCAATCCCATTCCTGACGGTGCTTTGTGCACTACTGGCAGCGGGTTGTTCTGCAAAAAGGTGGTCCGCCTGTGGTATTGTGATGGGATCTCTTTGTATTACCTTTGCGTTAGCAACAGCTAATATCGCTTTATTTCCCTTTATTTTACCATCTTCAATAAACCCCAATCATAGTATAACGCTGTGGGATGGTGCTTCTAGTCATCGTACTTTGCAATATATGTTTTGGGTCACCATTGTCTTTTTGCCGATTGTCTTAAGTTATACTGCCTGGGTATATAAGGTAATGAGCGGGAAAGTTGAAAATACTGCTTTAAAAGAGCCAGAGGCTTATTAGGAGTAAATATGTGGTATTTTGCGTGGATTTTAGGTGTGTTGTTTGCTTGTTCTTGCGGCATAATCAATGTAGTCTGGATGGAGCATGAAAAACTATTAGAAGAAAATGAATAGGGAGTGATTATGTCTACTACGGGTGTGTCAGAATATACGGCTGCGGATATCGCTAAATTTATTCAAGAATGTGGTCAAATTCCCTTTCCTGCGTTGAATCAAGAAGTGAATCAATTAATCGCTTACTTAAATCCAAAAAACGTTACTGTTACCCAAACACCCAATTCGCACTTTAAAATAAGTCCCCTATCAAATGAGGTTGTTCCCGTTCTTGAGCTGTTTCTTAAAAAAACGCAAAGAGATACCGTGAAATTAAAAAGCGATGTTGATCTTGACGTTGATCATATTTTAACTATCCTACGCGCAATAGCTGCTAACCCCGCCATTAAAATAATTGATATTGATTTAGCGCCTAATTATTTCGTAAAAGATATGGCAACCTTACAAAAATTTTTAACGTTGCCAGAAGAAAAGCAAAGACTAGCAAAAGTAAGTAGCGATGAAGATGAAATGGATGAACTTGCCGAAGCGTTTCAAGGTTTTTTTAACACCGCGATGGCGAGCGTGAATGAACTTAAAGAAGGTGCGATGCAAAGCGGAAGATCATTATTTACCGCATTTAGTACCTATGTTGCTGCACCTGCCGTAGAATTTTTAACTGAAGAAGCCCGCGTGCCTGTGGAACAAGAGCGACCAAAAAACCATCAGAGATCGAATTCCGCTAATTTTTAATCCTAAGTTTTAACGAAGGCAGGTGCCGTCCCGATAAAGGGCAGACGCAAAGATCTGTCCCTAGAACCAGGAGTTAAGACAAAGGCCCAACGCGCTATCGGATAATGCCTGCTTCACGTAACGCCGCCGTGATCCCCAGCGTTCTCATATTATCCATTCTTTCGGGGTATAATTTACCCTCTAAGTGATCAATTTCATGTTGAATAATCCGCGCAGGAAAACCGTCAAAGCGTTGCTCAAACACATCGCCTTTTACATTTTGGTATTTCACCACAACCCATTCATGCCGAGGCACTAACCCCCGCACTTCAGGCAGGCTTAAGCATCCTTCATATAAATAAATAATATCTTTGCTTTTTTCAATAAACTCAGGGTTAATCATCACGGTGTAAGGCACGGGATCTTGATCTGGATAACGTGGGTGATTCATATCAAAACCAAAAGTTAGAATGCGATATTCATACGCTATTTGAGAGGCAGCCAAGCCGACGCCCTTGCAGGCTTTTTGGGTTTCAAACAAATTGTCTACCATTTCTTGTAGTTGTTTTGTACCAAAAAGTGCTTGAGGGACGGGTTTGGTGATATGACGTAATTGGGGGGTGCCTGCTAAAACAATATTTTTAATCATAAATGCTTCCGAGTTAAAGGTTACCCTGTTAGGTATTTTCTTGTAGGGGACGGCCTCTGCGCCGTCCCGAATAACATTGCGGCGGATAAAGGTGATTATAACTCGACAACTGGGCTTGCCAAATGTTCTTCCTCTTCCTTTTTCTTCAAACTTAAGTCATGTGCCAACATTAAATACATTCCAGGTACCACGAATAAGGTAAACAACGTCCCAATTGCAATACCGGTGGCAACTACCAACCCAATGCTATAGCGGCTCACTGCGCCTGCGCCACTGGCGGTAATTAAAGGGAGCACCCCTAGCACCATTGCAGCGGTGGTCATTAAAATTGGGCGAAGGCGTATCGTTGCCGCACGTTCGATGGATTTGCGTTTGTTCATCCCTTGTTCTTGCAAATCATTGGCAAACTGTACAATCAAAATACCATGCTTACTGATAAGTCCAATGAGGGTAACTAAACCCACTTCTGTATAAATATTTAAGCTTGCGCCGCCAACCCCCAAACTGATAAAAATCATCGCGCCACAAATAGACATGGGAACGCTGATTAATACAATTAAAGGATCACGAAAGCTTTCAAATAAAGCAGACAAGGTGAGGAAAATAATGATCAACGCAAAGAAGAAAGTAACAATTAAGGCACTGCTTTCTTGCATATATTGTCTTGATTCACCGGCAGTATCCATACTATAGCCTTCCGGC
The DNA here is from genome assembly GCA_964535225.1 of Uncultured Candidatus Berkiella sp. Classification (GTDB taxonomy): domain Bacteria; phylum Pseudomonadota; class Gammaproteobacteria; order Berkiellales; family Berkiellaceae; genus Berkiella. Next base: position 8,288 of record CAZHSJ010000009.1, read on the forward strand.
AACATTTCTTTACCAAGGCCAGTTAGGTAATCCAGCACTTGCCCCATGGTAACGCCAGGGAAGGGGACTCCCATGATGGTTGCCGAATTTAGCTGTTGAAAATGATTCACCGATTCTGGCACCACGGTTGTTTTTAAGCTGGCAATAGTAGATAAAGGAACCGAAGCGCCATTTGCCGTGGTGATATAATAATTGAGCAGTTGATCATCGTTTAAGCGTTCATTTCTAATAATTTGCGGAATAACTTTATAAGAGCGGCCCGCCATGCTAAAAAAGTTAACATAGTTTTGGCTTAAATTAGAAGCAAGCACATTACCCACATCCGCCATGGTAAGGCCTAATTCAGCAGTTTTATCCCTATCTAAGACAATGGAAGTTTGTGCCTTATCAATTTTTAAATCTGTATCCACGTAAATAAACATACCGCTATCACGGATTTTATTCATTAATTCAGTAGTTACTTCATTGAGTCTGTCATAACTTTCGGTGGTTTGGATAACAAATTGTACGGGTAAGCCGCTGCTGCCTGGTAAGGGTGCAGGTTGGAACACGGCTATTCTAGCACCTGCAATTTCATTTAATTGTTGTTGCACTAAGGGTTGTAATTGTTCGGTGGTTCGTTTACGTTCATCCCAGGGCTTTAGCACCATACCGGCAATGCTAGAATTTAGGCCTGAGATCCCATCTAGTTGGAATACATGATCCGTTTCTGGGTATTTGGCAAAAATTTCATAAATTTGGCGTGAAAAAAGTTGGGTTTGGCCAAGGCTTGCATTGGGTGCGCCGGTTAATTGTGAAATAATAATGCCTTGATCTTCTTGAGGTGCTAATTCTTGTTTAGACGTTGAATACAAATAATAATTACTTAACAAAATAATAATAGCAAACACCGTTGTAACGGGTAAAAAGTTAAGCGAATGAGACAACGTACTTTCATAGCGCGCTTCAAGCTTGGCAAACTTGGTATTCACATAATCCATAAACCCGCCATTGTTATGCGAGGCAAGCTTTAAAAATTTTGAGCACATCATGGGGGAGAGCGTAAGCGCCACAATGGCGGAGATCCCAACCGCGCCAGCTAAGGTAAAAGCAAATTCTGTGAAAAGCGCCCCTGTTAAACCGCCCATAAAGCCAATCGGAACATAAACCGCAATTAACACCACCGAAATAGCAATAATGGGGTTAGCTAATTCTCTTGCACCAATAAGTGAGGCTTGAAAACGGGATACACCTTCTTCCATATGCCTAAAGACATTTTCAACCACAATAATGGCATCGTCTACCACCAAACCAATGGCCAGCACGAGGGCTAACAGTGTTAAGAGGTTAATGGAATACCCTAAGGCTAACATCATAAAAAATGTGCCGATTAAAGATAATGGAATGGCGATAACGGGGATCAACACGGAGCGCACAGAACCTAGAAAGATAAAAATAACCACCGTCACAATTAAAACTGCTTCCAACAAAGAGCGGATCACTTCATTGATTGAGCTATTAACGAATTTAGTGGAGTCATAAACAATTTGCCCGTTCAAGCCTTCAGGAAATTGCTCTTGAATTTCGGGGAAAATTTTTCGTACGTTATCAATAACGGTTAATAAATTCGCCGCAGGGGTTACCTGAATACCAATATACACAGCTTGCTGACCATCGAATCCAACAGCCGTGTCATAGTTTTCTGAACCTAGCGATACGGTCCCAACGTCGCTTAAACGAACAATCGCCCCATTTTGCGATTTAATAATAAGATTTTTAAATTCCTCTACCGTGTGCAGTCCGGTATCGGCGATTAAGTTGACTGTTACCATTTGACCATCAGTTCTACCGGCAGCAGAAATAAAATCATTAGCAGAAAGAGCAGAGGAAATATCAGCGCCGGTCACATTGAGGGCGGCCATTTTATCGGGATCTAGCCAGGCGCGCATCGCAAAAGTACGTTGGCCCAAAATTTCTGCGTTTTGCACGCCATCAATGGCTTGTAACTTAGGTTGAACGACCCGAACAAGATAATCGGTAATTTTATTACTGGGTAATACATCGCTATTAAAGCCAATATACATCGCATCAATGGTTTGTCCTATCGAAACAGTAATGATGGGTACTTGGGCTTCTTTGGGAAGTAAATTTAACACCGCGTTCACTTTGGTATTAATTTCTGTCATGGCTTTGTCAGGATCATAATTGAGCTTTAAGTTAGCATTAATGGTGCTCGCGCCTAAGGTGCTCGTCGAGGTCATGTAATCAATACCATCTGCTTGGGCAATGGAATTTTCAAGTGGTGTTGTGATAAAGCCAGCAATCAAAGCAGGATCGGCACCGGTATACGTTGTTGTTACGGTGATCACCGCGTTTTGAGTGAAGGGGAATTGTCTAATGGGGAGCAAACCGATTGAGCGCAATCCCAGCACTAAAATCATTAAGCTTACCACCGTCGCTAGTACAGGTCGTCGAATAAAGATATCTGTAAAATGCATGCTAACCTCTATTCATTGGTCACATTGGGAGCGGGATTGTTTGTAGGGACAACGGAATTGTTAATCACAACAGGGCTGCCATTTTTAAGTTTTAATTGGCCGCTAGTAATGACAATGTCGCCTTCTTTAATGCCAGATAATACGGTAATTTGATCGCCTCTTGATTCGCCTACCGTCACAAAGGTCTGATGTGCAATAAGATCAGCGGATGACTTTTTATCTTTGGCTGTTGCCTCTTTTTCTTTGACAAGATAGATAATTTCCCCATAAGGGTTAAAGCTAATAGCCGTTTGTGGCACCGTTAAAAATTTATTAGGTTTTCCCGTAGCCACTTCAACGGTGGAAAACATACCGGGAAGCAACAATTGTTGTGAATTACGGATGGTGGCTTCAACTTGTATATTTCTAGTGGCAGTATCAACAATAGGGTTAATGGTGGTAATTTTGCCTTTGAACACTTTTCCTGGATAGGTATCGGTTGTCATGGTTACTGGCAACCCTTTTTTAATTTGGCTAATGGCTTGTTGGGGTAAATAAAAATCAACATAAATAGGATCAAGCGCTTGGAGTGTCACAATTTTATCGCCGGTATTCACATATTGACCCGGGTTAACATAAGAGATCCCTAATCTTCCCGTAAAAGGGGCGCGAATAATTTTTTTATCAACAACGGCTTGTTGTTGGTTCACTTGGGCAATCGCCCCTCTTAAGGTTGAGGCATCATTATCTAAGGTTTGTTGGCTTACCGCTTGCACTTCAAATTGCGCCTTATCGCGTTCATACGTAATCTGGGCAATTTCAGCGGCGGCCTTTAATGCTTGAAGTTGTGCCACTTCAGCATCATCGTTTAATTTTACTAACAGGGTTCCTTCTGTTATCTGGCACCCAGGTTTAAATTCAATGCTTTTTACCATCCCTGCAAGTTCGGTTGTAACATCAACGCCTTTAATAGCACGTAATGAGCCTGTGGCTTTGAGCTTGGGTTGCCACGCCTCATTTTTAGCTTCTATCGTCGTTACCGTTTGTGGCGCAATACTTGCCTTCATGTATTTATTCATCATATGGGTTTTAAAGGTTTGATAGGCATAAATGAACCCAAATAAAATCCCAAGCATAATCAGCATAATGGTCATTCTTTTGGCCATAAACTATTCCTCTGGTTTGGGCCACCATCCACCCCCAAGTGCAACAAAGAGGGCAGCGGTGTCGGTATAACGTTGGGCTTGTGCTTGTATTTGACTAATAACAGCCGTGTTGTAATCACGTTGTGCATTGAGTAAAGCAAGGTAGGTGATCGCACCGAGTTCGTGTTGTCTGCGGGATAAATCGTATAAGGCTTTCGCGGTATAAACAGATTCTGTTTGAGCATTAAGGGCTTTGGCATCATATTCAACTGCACGTAAAGCATCGGCGACATTTTGAAATGCACTTAATACAGTTTGAATGTATTGATAGCGTGCTTGTTCAAAAGCAGCGACGGCAGATCGGCGTTGCGCCATGAGTGCCCCACCATGGAAAAGGGGTTGCATCACTTGAGAGGCAATACTCCAAATAAAGGAATTAGGGTTAAATAATTGGTTCACTTGATTCGCTTGGTACCCTGTGTAACCTGTGATATTAATTTGAGGCAGTAAATTGGCGGTGGCCACCCCAACTTGCGCGCTTGCTTGCATGAGTAGCGCTTCTTGTGCCCGTACATCTGGCCGTTGATTTACCAGTTGAGAAGGCAAAGTTACCGGTAAATCGGGTGGTAAGGTAAGTTCATCCAAATCAATATAAGGCACGTTCGCAAGATTTGGCACATCGCCAATTAAAGCCGCTAAGCTATGTCTGGTTTGCGCCAAACTTTTTTCTAAAGGCGGTAAGGCCGCTTTAGATTGCGCTAATTGTGATTCTTGGGTTAGAACCGCATTTTTGCTGATGGCGCCCACATTAAATTGTTTTCTTGTAATAGCCAGTAAGGATTCTTCTAATTGGATTATTTCATGGGTTGCTTTAATTTGTTTTTGAATAGAAGCTTCCGTAATGGCGGCTGTTGTGATATTGGCAGCCAAGGTGAGATAAGCACCTTCTAATTGGAATCGTTGGTAATCAATTTGTGCGCACAACCCAGCCAAGGCACTGCGTGAAGCGCCAAATAAATCAAGATTATAAGAAACATTCACTTGAGAGTTGAATAAACTATATACCGTCGGCGAGAGGATTTCGTTCCCCATGCTGGCGCCGGCTGTTTGTTGTCGCTGCCCACCTAACACGGCGTCTAATTGTGGAAACAAATAAGAGCCAACACTGGCTGCATAATTTTCTTTGGCAACCTTAAGCGAATAAATGGCCGCACCAATGGTAGGGTTATGTAAAAACCCCTGATTAATTAATCGCGAAAGGGAAGGAGAATGAAATAATTCCCACCAAGCGGCAGGGACATGGCTGTGCAGATAAAAATATTGTGCATTACCGCCAATGGCTTTGCTGCTGGTTGTTTTATCAGGCAATGGCTTTTCGGTATAGTGATTTGTTGGAGGTAAAGGGGGGCGTTTATAGGTAGGCCCAACCGTGCAGCCAACAATACTCGTGCAAAGCAAAACAATTCCAGAAACTGTTTTAGCCGTCCTTGGCATGCGTTACCTATATATAAGGTTGAAATTTTTTATTCAGTATAGAACAAGATTCTCTACTAACCTCAGGCTATAAAACCTTAATCGTAAACGGGGAGTGTCTCTGTTCCTTTTATCGTGTTTTTGCCCCATTTAATCCCCAATATGGCGGTATCTTATTTACATAACTTATAAGATTTTTTATGCTTGAGTTTAATAAATAAACTTGTTATGTTGAAAATCATGACGAAAACCACGCCCTTTTTCTTTATTCTCCGATTTCTGCTGCGCAGCCGCGGCTGCTAAATTATATTCATTCAAAAAGAGAGTAATTAAAGTATTTTCCGCAACGGTTAGGTTAAGGGTTATTTATCATGTCACAGCGCAGAAGCTCAATTTCAATTTGGTTAATGTGGGGCTTAGCCTCATTCTTTTACGCCTATCAATACATTTTACGCGTTTTGCCCAACATCATGATGTCCGATATTTTAGAGAAATTTCAAATAGATGCTGCGCTTTTTGGCCAATATTCAGGGCTGTATTACATTGGTTATGCCGGCATGCATATCCCGGTGGGAATTATGCTTGATAAATATGGCCCCACATGGAGTTTACCCGTTTGCATGATCCTGACGGTTCTCGGCATTATGCCCCTCTTATATGCCGATAATTGGGTTTATCCTGGCATTGGCCGGTTATTAATTGGCATGGGCTCATCTGCTGCCATTTTGGGTGTTTTTAAAGTGATCAGAATGTCATTTCCTGAAGATAAATTTACCTTTATCTTAGGATGCTCTGTTACCATTGGGTTGGTCGGCGCTATTTATGGTGGCCAACCAGTTAATTATTTAATGCAAACTTTTGGTATGCAAAGCGTGTTGCAGATGATAATTATACTTGGTTTAGTTTTAGCCGTTGCCACTTTTTTCAGCATTCCCGCACAAGGTGTTACCCATTCTGAAAAAGGATGGATGCAAAGTGTTAAAGAAGTGCTTACAAATCCACAAATCATTTTTATATGCCTCTTTGCTGGATTTATGGTAGGTCCTTTGGAAGGGTTTGCTGATGTCTGGGGTAAAGAGTACTTAAAATTGGTATACAAATTAAATGAGAATGTAGCCGCATCATTACCCTCACTTATCTTCTTGGGCATGTGCTTTGGTTCACCTTTGTTAAGTTGGGTTACCCAAAAGACAAAAGCCTATTATGGCTTTATCATTTTAAGTGCCATTGTCATGGCGGTATCGTTTTTCCTTCTTCTCACCGGCCAATTACCTGTGAGTATGTTAACAGTGATGTTCATTATTGTTGGGGTATTCTGCGCTTATCAAATTTTGGCAATTTATAAAGCAAGTACGTATGGTGGGGAGCAATTGGTGGGCTTAACGACAGCCTGCGCTAACATGATAATCATGACATTTGGTTATGTCTTTCATACCTTAATTGGTCAGGTGATGACCCATCTTTGGGATGGGGCAATGAATCAAGACGTTCCCGTGTATGATCCCCACGCCTATACGCTGGCCTTAATGGTGATCCCTGTGGGCTTATTGTTAGGCGCAATGGGTTTTATCTGGTTAGCGATGATGAAAAAGCCAAAAGTGCTTGCGATGGAGAGTTAACCTTTCATTAACCACGGTACTTTGCTAAAAAGCTATCCAGCGCATTGGCAAAGGCTTGTTTTTCAACATTTCCCAAAGGGGGTGGTCCGCCCCCTTTGAATTCTCCGATACTTCTAAGCTCGTCTAAATGGTTTCTAATAGAAAGCCGCTGTTGGATGTTTTCTTTTGTATAAAAATTGCCTCTGGGGTTGAGGGCAAAAGCGTCTTTTTCAATAACGGCCGCAGCAAGGGGGATATCTGCGGTAATCACTAAATAGTTAGGCAGCACTAAGTCCACAATTTTTTTATCAACCACATCAAATCCCCCAGGTACTTGCACAAATTTAATAAAGGCAGAGGGGGGGATAGCCATCCCATGATTGGCAAACAGGGTGGTTTTAATCGATAAACGTATGGCGGCACGAAACAGGATTTCTTTTATGACTTTGGGGCAGGCATCTGCGTCGACCAGAATTTCAATTTTAGGGGGTAACTTTATTTTTTCTGACATTTATCACAGTAATGCGTTAAATTTAATTTAATGTACCAGTTTAGATCGCTATCCCAGTACTTTTCAATAAAGGTTTGCTGGCAGTGTAGGTTCATTAAACTTATAACAAGGGATCTTATTCTACCACAAAGGGCACTTTGCCTATTATGTTGTAAGAAAGTAGTCCGTTCTGCGGTTACATTTTTGCGAAGAAGTTTACTCTTAGCAGGTTATTAGCTTTGCTAAAACTGATGCAGAAGGCTTATTTGGGAACTCAAAGGTGTGCTTTACAGAATTTTTTTAGGTTTTAGAAACTTTTTTTACTTCAATTTGATAAATTACTGAATAAAATTTTCCTTTTTTTATTTTATGTGCTAAGTTTGAGGTAGTTACCCTAGTATGAGGAGAAGCTAGATGGTTGTTCGTAGAAAGAAGAAGTCAGCAGCAAAAGGACGTAAATCAGCAAAGCCAGCAGCTAAAAAGCGTACCGCAAAACGCAAAACAGCTGCTACCAAGAAACGTAAGTCAACCGCTAAAAAGCGTAAGACTTCCAAAGCAGCCGCACCCAAGAAAAGACGGGTAAGAAGAAAAGCTGCTAAAGCTGGAACAGCTAAGCCTAAAGCTCGTCGTAAGAAGAGAGCTAAAAAAGCGAAAGCTGCTTAATCTCTCTTAAATGCCGCACTGTATTCTAATGCAGTGCGGCATTTTCATTTTAGGGCCTATTTTTTAATTTAATCTTTTTTCTTTTCCCTCGTTCCTTTCGGGTTAAGTAGGCGTAGGGTGTGCAAAGTGAAACGTGCACACCATCAGATTGTGGGCACGCTTAACGCTTTGTCCACCCTACGTAGATAAAATAAGTTTTATTTTCCTGGATGCCGCGAATAAATCGCGGCACGTAGGCATTTTATCTTTGTGGGGGTTCTTCAGCTTTGAGGCTCTGATCAACTCTGATAAGACTTCTTTTTATCCGTTCGTTGTTTACCCCGAGCATCTTTTGCGGCATAGGGACCAGATTGCGTCCGTTCCTTTCGTTTTCCGTTGCCTTTTCCTTGTCCTTCCTCTCTTTGTCCTCTTCCTTGTCCTTTACCTTTAAAAGGCGTTTTAGCGCTTTGGCCAGGCCTTTTTCTTTTGCGAAAGGGCGGTTTTTCTTGAGGGTTGCGTCTATTTTGCGCGGCGTCGTCAGTTTTGCCATGGGTAACATGCTGATAGATGGCTTGCCATTTTCTGCTTTCACTAGGAGCAACAAAAGACAACGCAAAGCCTTCCATTCCTGCACGTGCTGTTCTGCCGATACGATGGATATAATCTTCAGGGGATTGGGGAAGATCATAATTAATCACATGCATAATATGGGGGATATCAAGACCTCTGGCAGCAATGTCGGTTGCGACCAAAATGCGGTTCTTTTGGCTTCGGAAATTACGAATAACTTCATCGCGTTGACGTTGTCTTAAATCGCCATGAATGGCATCAGCGCGGTGTTCGTGGCGTCTTAAGCGATCAGATAGTTGCGCTGCACTAATTTTTGTTCTTACAAAAATAATCACCGAGCCCTCTCTTTGAGCCAACTCATCTAATAGTTTGGGGAACTTTTCGTTGGAAGTCGCTTTGAGGGTTGTTTGCACTATTTTAGCGGCTACTTTAGTAACTTCACCAATTTTGACATGTTCAGGATTATTTAAATATTTATAAGAAAGTTTAATGATGTCTTTAGGCATGGTGGCAGAAAACATCATGGTTTGACGCTCAGTTGGCAGTTGTTTGGCAATAGTTTCTAGATCTTCGCTAAATCCCATGTCGAGCATACGATCAGTTTCATCTAGTACCAGGAATTTAGTATGGCTTAATGAGAGGCTACGGCGCTCTAAGTGATCAATAATTCGCCCCGGGGTGCCGATAATAAATCGCGGTTGTTTTTTTAAGGCAATAAATTGTTTATAGATTGGTGCACCACCAATTAGTAGGGCAACTTCTCGGTGTTCATTTTTGCCAATAAGCAGTAATAATGCATTTTTAATTTGGTCGGCTAGCTCTCTGGTTGGAGCTAAAATCAACGCGTTCCCACGACTACTTTGTTGCATTTGAGCGATGATAGGCAACAAATAAGCAATCGTTTTTCCTGTACCGGTTTGAGCCGATGCCAGCAGATCTTTGCCTTGAAGGGCAAGGGGGATAGATTGCTGCTGCACAGGGGTTGGGGTGGTTATTTTCATTCTATTAAGAGATTCAATAATAAATGGTGATAAGCCAAAATCAGTAAATTGGGTCATAGATATAAGGTCCAATATAAGTGGTTATACTTGTTAGCGGCCATGCCCCACAGGGGAATGGTAGTTCTCTTTGTCTAACAAGTAAGTAAACTTATAGGGAAATTTATACTCGCGGTATAGGGGAGTATGGAGGGCTTGTTACACCAAGAATTACTAGTTATGTAATTTACAATGTATTGATTTTAAAGTCAATTAGGTAATTGAATCTATTGACCGGAATTGTTTTACCTGCAACCATAGGTATGGCCATGGAGTTAACCTGTGGCCAGCGTTATTTTTAGATTGAATAACGAAATGGGATTTTTGTATACAAAAGGAGATAGTTTAATGTCTAAGAAAGCTGGGATGATTCTTGCTGCTGCCGTTGGAACTTTATTTGCTGCTTCTACATTCGCTGCTGCTAATGCTGCACCAGCAAATGCTGCTACAGATGCAAGCATGACTGTAAAATGCGTAGGCGGTAACGCTTGCAAAGGTACCAGTAATTGCAAAACTGCTACCAATGCATGCAAAGGCCAAAACAGTTGCAAAGGTAAAGGCTGGGTAATGGTTGCAACTGAAAAAGATTGCACCGATAAAGGTGGTAAAGTTGAAGCGCCTGCTGCAGACGCAGCTGCTGGTGGTGCAGAAAAAGCTCAATAGTATGAGAGGGGCTCCCGCTATGAACTAGCGTGAGCTCCTTCCTTTTATTCGTTTTTCTTCAAAAATGAGGCTAAAGCTTCGTTAAACAAATCTGCTTGATCAATAATCGTAATGTGCCTGGAATTGTTAATAACCACCAATTCAGCATTAGGAATCAGCCGGGTATAGAATTCTTTAAAGGTAACCGTGGTATAGTCTTTATCTGCGCTAATAACCAGTGTTGGGCAAACTAAGCTTGCTAAGCGGTGCATCACTGTCCAGCCACGAAATGCTTTTAATGAATTAAGATAGGCTTTGGGATCATTTTCACACCAACGTTGGATAAACGTTTCCCGCAAAGGGGCTTGTTGTTCCTCTGGGAAGAGCATTTTAGCAAGATGCGTACTCATATGTTTCATCCCAAAAAAGCGCACATCCACAAACCGTAGATAAAAGAATAATTGATCTTTCATGCTTGGAAAGATAACCGCAGGCGCGCTGTTAACAATAGTTAGTGTTTTAACAAGTTCGGGATAATCCAAGGCTAATTGAAAAGAAACCATGCCGCCAAGAGAATGCCCCACGACATGCGCCCCTTGTGGAAACACATGACGAATGATCTCTGCGGTGTCGCTTGCGAACAGGGGAACGCTATAAGGCTGATCTGGCTTATCTGATTGACCATGTCCACGCAGATCGATCAGCAATACCTGATAATTTACCTTAAAGAATGAAAGCTGAAATTCCCAATCGCGGGTACTTGAGCCAAGGCCATGAATAAATACAAGCGGTTTACCTTGGCCATGAAGCTCATAATGCAAATTGATGTTATTGGCATGAAGATAAGACACGAGACTCTCTTTGTAAGTAACGATATCCTAGCTTACCTTAAGGTGTACCGCCTTGAATATACCCTGTCAGTGCTGCAATTTCGTGCTCTTGTTGTAGCATAACCCAGCGAGTCAAGTCACCAATTGAAATAACACCCATTAGCTTGCCATTTTCTACCACAGGTAAATGGCGAAAACGGCGCTCCGTCATTAATTTCATGGCTTCTTGGACGGTCATTGTAGGAAGTACAGTTACCGGATCTTTAGTCATTAACTTCTCAACGGAAATAGATTTGGGATCAGTGCTGGTACCCAGCAGTTTTCGGATTAAATCCCGCTCACTGATAATACCAATGAGTTTTTCATTTTCTATAACAAGTAATGCGCCAACACCATATTGATTCATTTTAGTGGCACAATCAAAACCAGAAGATTGTGGTGTTATGCTGTGGGTGGAGCCCCCTTTATCCTTAAGCAATACGCTCAACGGTGTTCTCATACTTACTCCTTTACCAGTACTGCATAAATAGATGGCCGCAGAAAAAACAAAATATATACAGCTTTTATCGGGCGTATTTCAAAAAACTTTATTTATAAGGTTTTAACTGCTTGAATCAGTTTATTAGCCACATCCTGTCCATCACCATAGAGCATGCGGGAATTGTCCATGGTAAATAAGCTATTTTCAACGCCTGAAAAGCCTTTACCTTGCCCACGCTTAATAATTAACACATTCTTGGCCTTATCCGCGTCAAGAATAGGCATGCCATAAATAGGGCTTGAAGTGTCATTTTTAGCGCTTGGGTTAACCACGTCATTGGCGCCAATAACCAAAACGGTATCGGTATTGGGGAATTCAGCATTGATTTCTTCTAAATCCAGCAATTTATCATAAGGTACACCGGCTTCAGCTAACAAAACATTCATGTGTCCGGGCATGCGTCCTGCCACAGGATGGATGGCAAATTTAACGGTAACGCCTTTTTGCTCAAGTAACTGGGCTAATTCCCAAATTTTATGTTGGGCTTGTGCAACGGCCATCCCATAGCCGGGCACCACAATCACTTTATTGGAATAAGCCATCATGACGGCAGCGTCACTGGGTTCTATTGGCTTTAAGCTACCGCTGACTTCGCTCGTGCTTTCCTGCGTTTGGGAGATCCCAGAAAATAAAATAGAGGCCACCGATTTATTCATGGCTTTAGCCATTAGCTGGGTGAGCAAGGTACCCGAAGCACCCACAACTGTGCCCGCAATAATCAACGCATTATTGTTAAAAACAAAGCCTTCAAAGCCGACTGCTAATCCTGTCATGGCGTTGAATAAGGAAATCACCACTGGCATGTTCGCGCCACCAATAGGAATCGTGAAAGTTACGCCTAACACTAACAGCAGGATAAACATCATTAACAGGGAGAAAGTTGGGACAGAATGTGAAAATAAAACAACACTGCCGAAAATAAGTGTTCCCGCTAAAATGGCGATATTAACAAATTGATGCCGCGGTAAAATAATGACGCGTTTCATTAAGTCTTGTAACTTGGCAAAAGCAATGATAGAGCCACTAAACGAAATCGTACCGATGATGGCGCCTAAAATAGCAAGCGCACGTACAGTAAAATTGGTTTCATTACCGAGTAATTCTATCGCTGCAATAGCAGCGGCTGCGCCACCGCCCATGCCATTATACAGCGCAATCATTTGCGGCATATTGATCATCTGTACTTTGTTACCAGAGGACCAACCTATATACGTGCCTATACCAATTGCAACTAAAATTAAGGCATGATTCAAAGTGCCTTGAATTTCAGGGAGTAAAAATGTAATTAAAATGGCCGCCATCATGCCCCATCCAGCGTAGGTGATCCCTTGCTTTGCGGTTTTGGGGGAGGACATTTTGCGAATGCCTAAAATCAGCACAATTGCAGTTAGAAGATAAACGGGTTGAATAAAATTATGCATTGCGTTTCTCGGTTTGGAACATGTCTAGCATACGCTCAGTGACAACAAAGCCACCCACCACATTAATTGTGGCGATAAGCACAGCAAAAAAACCAATGAATTGCTCAAGCGCGGTGTTTGCACTTCCTAAGGCAATCATGGCGCCAATCAGAATAATCCCGTGGATAAAATTGGTGCCCGACATTAACGGGGTATGCAAAATAACAGGGACACGGTTAATCACTTCGTAACCTGTAAAAGCGGATAAAGTAAAAATAGTTAAAAAGGTAATAAATCCTTCTGTCATGATTTACCCTCCACAAATTCTTTAATAGGTTGGTGTTTAATGTCGCCTTCATGAGTAAGGGCGCTTTGCGCGATTATTTCATCGCCCCAATCTAAGGCTATTTTGCCTTCTTTTACAAAAAGTTCTAAAAAACTAATCAAATTTTTGGCATACATCAAGCTTGCATCTGTTGCAACAAGACTGGGTAAATTGCTCGGGCCTGCAATGAGTACGCCGTTACTATTTACCGTTTTATCTTGTTGCGTTAACTCACAGTTTCCACCGGCAATGGCAGCGCAATCCACAATCACGCTGCCCGCTTTCATGGCGCTTACCATTTCAGCAGTGATGATGGTGGGTGCTTTTTTTCCTGGGATTAAGGCAGTGGTAATAACGACTTCGGCTTTTGCAATCGCCTCTTTGAGGGCGGTTTGTTGCATTTCTTTTTCTTCGGGGGTTAATTCTCGCGCATACCCACCGGTTGAGTCTGCTTTAATATCGATGTTAACCATCTTGGCGCCTAAAGATTCAACCTGCTCTCGTGCCGCGCTGCGTATATCATAGGCTTTAACGATAGCGCCCAGGCGTTTTGCTGTGGCAATGGCTTGTAAGCCGGCAACGCCCGCCCCAATAACTAACACATTCGCAGGCCTAATGGTTCCTGCTGCGGTAGTGAGCATGGGAAAAATGCGTTTTAAGAGATCTGCGGCAATAAGCACGGCTTTATAGCCTGCGATGTTGGCTTGTGAGGATAGTGCATCCATGGATTGGGCACGGGAGATCCGAGGAACTAGCTCCATCGCAAAGCTGGTAATATGTTTTTCTTTTAAAGCTTTAACGCGCTCGGGATAGCGATAAGGAGATAGTAGGCCAATTAAAATACTGTTTTCTTTTAGGTGAGCAATTTCATTTTCTGTAGGTGGTTCTACTTTAAGGGTGATATCCGCTTCGCGATAAAGTGAAGCCGAATCACCGTAAAATTCAACGCCCTCATAAAGGAGATCAGGAAATTGGGCGTTAACGCCTGCATTGCGTTCAAATAAAATGGTGCAACCTAATTTTGTTAAGTGAGCAACAAGTGCCGGTACAAGTGCAACGCGGTGTTCGTTTTCGGTAATTTCCTTGGGGATTGCAACTCGCATGTCATGACTTATTTTTAGTGAAAACTGCCTATTATAAATAATAAAATGATACAGTCTAATATTTATAATTTGCTACAAAACTAACAAATTATGTTATGGCGATAGCTGTACAATGTCCCATTGCTGGTTGTTACGGGTATAGAGAAATCTATCATGTAAGCGATGTTCACGTCCTTGCCAAAATTCAAGGGTGAGGGGGTAAAGTATATAGCCTCCCCAAAAGTCAGGTCGCTTAAGCGGTTTTGCTGTTTGCTTGGATAAGGCATCGTATTTTTCAATTAACGCTTGGCGATCACGAATAACACTGCTTTGTAAGGACACAGCTGAGGCAATTTGTGATTCGTTAGAACGTTGCCTAAAGTAGGTATCTGATTCTGCCTCTGAGGTAAGCCCAATCGTTCCGGTGATTCTCACTTGGCGTTGGCATAGTGGCCACCAAAACACTAAGGCAGCCTGAGGGATCTCTTTTAATTGCTTAGCTTTAAGACTAAGATAATTGGTAAAAAAGACAAATCCCTTTTCATCTACCGATTTCAGTAGAACCATTCTTGCTGTGACGTGGTAGTCTTTATCAGTAGTTGCCAATGTCATCGCGGTGGGTTCAATTTCACCTTTTGATTTAGCCTGTTCAAGCCATTGGTTAAATTGCAAGATTGGGGATGAGGCTAGATCAGCTTTAGTCAAGGGCAGGTGGAAATAGTCGTTAGGATCGTTTTGTTGGGCCACGTTAGTTCTTTAGAAGCCAGAGCGCATCTACCTCAAATTTGTCGGCAATTTGTTTAAGGAGTTTTTTGTTAGGAACAAGCTCACCAATGAGCACGTTTTCGCTTTCCTGCAGCGAGAGGTTAAACATTTCAGAGAAGTATTTTACACGCTCCTCTTTTAATTTTGAAACATGATTAAAGTCGAGCAATGCATGAATATTTTCTAAAATAGGCGTATGCATCGGCATGGAAAACGATCCCAGGATAAAATCACCCTCAGCTTATATTTATTCGCAAGGGTTTTGAGGTACCACCGCTTGCAAAATTGATTATATCTTTATTGAGGTGTGTGTAAATATCAAAAAGCAACCTATTTGAAAGTAAGCTGATATACATATGAAAATATTTTTATAGGGTACTACAAATTTTTAAAGTAAGTGGGGTATATTAGGCAAAGAATATATAAGAAATAGGCCACAACCTGCGAAGTGGCACAATATAATAAGAGGTTGACATGAATAAAGAAAATGTCATCGACATGATTGACGAAATTGTCCCTAAAGAAAAGCAAATACAAGTCGATATTCCAACTGCGCAGATCGATAGCAGAGCTACCGTGCGAGAAGATGATGACTACCACGCCATGATAAAAGACTTAATACTGATGGCCCTACCTAGCCCATCACAACATTTACACTAATTAATTTGATAACCAGCTTAGCGAAAATTGAAAAGTTGGATATTTTGATAAGAGGGTTGGGCTTTTTCTGGCAACTTCCGCATTAATGCTGCTTGCTGGATAAGAAAAGAATACCCACGGAATTGTTCTTGGATTATCCCCAGAAGCTGCTGCTTATGGGCTTGATTTAGCGCCGATAAATTTTGCACCCTTCCTATAGTAATATGCGGTGAGAACCGATGCCTGGTATCAAACTCATATTTGTTTTGTGTTGCTTCGATCAGTTTTTGGTGCAGCTTCTTGTGAATACTTAATAACTGTTGATAGGGTTCAATGCGTAACACAATGGCGTTGCCATAGCCACGAACATCTTCAACAGTAGCCATGAAAGGACTGTTTTGCGAAAGTATACTCATGGCGAGAGCTACGTTTCTAAGCTCGCCCTCTTCAACAGCAGAAATAAAGCCTAAGGTAACATGTAAATCCTGCGTATGCGTCCATTGAATGCGCGCAAGGGGAGAACGCTTGGCTTCACAAGCTAAGATCTTTTGCGTCATGACCATGCGGTTGTCATAACTTGGTAGCGCTGCTAAAAATATATTCAATTTCACAATTAAGTTCCTAAAATACGTACGGTAATTGTAGACTCAATCGGAAATTAAGGGAACAAAACTCACCAGCTCTAAAATGGTTTTTTTGTAATTTTCGCCCTCTCGCTTAATTAAAGTCAGTTTTTGCACTTGATGAGTTCCCCCTAGGGGAATAATCATAACGCCGCCCTTTTTGCTTAATTGTGATAATAATGCAGGGGGTATCGTTTGTGGTGCGGCGGTAACCAAAATACCATCATAAGGGGCAAATTCAGGACAACCTTTTGCGCCATCCCCTAAAAGACAATGAACATGGGTGTATCCAAGTTCTTGAAGCGTTTTTTGCGCTTTAAAATGTAACGTTGAAATGCGCTCTATAGTCCATACTTCTTGAAACAGCGTTGCAAGTATTGCTGTTTGATAACCTGAGCCTGTTCCTATTTCTAAAATTTTAACAGGATTGGGATGTTCAAATAGGGCTTGTGTCATGAGCGCAACCACATAGGGCTGGGAAATGGTTTGCGCTTGCTCAATAGGAAGCGCAACATTATCGTAAGCTCTGCCTTTAAGGTTACTTAAAACAAATTTTTCACGAGGCACGTTTGCAATAGCATTCAGTACCTTTTGATTGGTGATCCCGCTTCGCCTTAGCTCTTGTATAAGATGGGAGGAAGACATCGCTTTTTTACCTGCTTAACAACCCATTAGTACTAATATATCGCTCTTTTTCCCATAATTTAAAGGAGCCCCTAAAAATAAACAGTTCAATTAACTTATTAAAATAGGTAAAATGGGTTCATAACCATTTAGTGTAATTACATCAATAAGGATGGTAAAATGTTAAAAGGTGCAGGTAAAAAATCGGATGATGATTTTATATTTGATTTAGATTTATCTGGTGAAGAAACGGGGGGGCATGAGGCTGAAGATGAAAGTAAGGACGCCTTTGAAAATACGGTTGAATTAAAGCCAGTTGGGGAAGAAGGAAACGGGTTGCCTAACCGCGCCACAGCGCCTAACCGACAGTCTACCGGTGTGCCTGCCGTGCAATCTACCAGTCTGCCGATTGCCATCGAAAGAAAATTTTCGCAATTTATTCTTAGCGCTAAGCAGGAGGGTATTGACGGTGATGATGATGAAGATGATGAAGTAGGATTAGAACAAGGAACTCCTGCTACTATGTTTGCCTATCATCTTCAACAAAGCAAAAGTGTAAATAATTTGTCCTGCTCTCCTCCAGGCGTACATCGTCGTGTCATTGGTGAAAGAGGCAAGAAAAAGTAAATCCGTAGTAGGTAATGCCCTGATTTCATTTCTATTAATAAAGCAAAGGATTGCTTTTAGCTACAAGCTTTGCCAAATTTCTTTAACCAGTCAAAATGGTTTTGATCTAACTTTCCTGAAATAGGGTTTCTTTTTTGCATGCCTATTTTAAATTGAACAGAATTAGCGCTGCGTAGTTTTAAGATAATGCTTCTGGTAAGAAAGGCGCCTTTAGCAGCGTTTTTGCCATTCTCCACCTTTAAAACATCCGGTTTTTGGCTATCGATATAAAGTAGCAGGTAGCTGCCTATTTTTTCTTTGGTATTAATATTAAGGAAAATGTCGCCACGATTATCTTTATTACGGATAACATCCAAATGAATGTTCTCGCCATTTTCGCAGGCAACGCTGAGATCTTTCATAGAGCACACTTGGGCATTTTCAATCACAGGTTGGGCAAAAAGGGTGGATGAGAATAGCAGTATTGTTGCGATAAAGGTTTTCTTCATCATGGATATTTTCCTCGTAATTTTTTAGATGGCTCAAACCTCCCTTTATCGTTTTTATTATGAGGTTAGCGACGGTTAACAGGGTAGGAATTATATTAAATTCAACGATCTATAGCTAGCTTTAATTTAAGCTTCTTAGATAAGTTGTTGTATCAAAAGCAAAAATAAATAGCTGTGTCTGCACGAAAGGGAGGAGGGATTGCTGCATTGTGTGAGTTAACAAGCATAATAAATATTATGATATACTCACTTGATCCTGACGCAACGTGAGGACTTATAGTCTCATTGTGTCTTTATTCAAAAACGAAGTTAAAGATGAAAACATTTAAAATTGGCGCCCTTGCCAAGAAAACAGGGTTAACGGTTAGAGCATTACATCACTATGATGAAATTGGTCTGCTATCCCCCTCGCATCGAACGCAAACA